>JAFLTK010000112.1 GCA_022511505.1 Muribaculaceae bacterium | reverse complement strand
GAGACGGTCGACAAACTGCTGAATTTTTGTTAGCGTCTCGTTGTCATCGACCTCACCGATAAGGTCGGTGAGTCGTTGGAGGATGTATCCCAGGTTCTCGGGAGTGATGGCGTCCTTGGCTTGCAAGAGACGGAACTCCGAAATAAGATTGCTTAATGGAGAAGTATCAATAGCCATAATGTTGCTTCTTTTCGGCAAAATTATGGCTAAGGATACGGAAACCAAAAGACACAAATTTCAGGCACGATATTTGCAATTAGATTATTGTTAACCAAAATCTAATTGTATGATCCTTTATTCAACCGTCGTAACTTTAATATGTGTCTTCTTATGGCTACGATTAAGAAAGATACGAAAAGTATTAACCATAGATATGGTTAGAGTCTATAGGAATTTAGAAGATATAGTGCAGTTGGCAGTAAAAGATTATGATAATGGAGAGTTGTCCCCAATACAATATAGATTCATTGTGCTTATATGTAAATCTTTCGTTATCTCGCCAGGGTCATACTCTAAGATAATGGATAAATCGGTTAATAATTTTTGGCGCACTTATAAGTTGACGCCCGATTTTATTATAGAGCCGGAATATGTATATAATTTGCTAAAGGAATATTCCTTGTATGTTTCAAGACGTAAAACGTCGAGAAATGTCACGGGTGAGAGCGTTTGAGATAACGTTGGCAGCCTCTTTGCCGAGGTTGTCAGCGAAAAACTCGCGGATGTTCATAACCGAGGCAAAGTGTTTTCGCGAGAACCAACGACGGCGCCGTCGGGGGTTATCGCGTCCGAGGTCGCCCGGGTTTCCGCGAGGCGTGTTACGACCGGTTCCGTAATCGACAAAGAGCCCGTAAGCAAGGAAAGACTGCGTTAAAGTCACGGACGTGAACTTTCCGTCGGCAGTCATTCCGATAGCGACCGTCGAGCGGTAAAGGGCCCCCGTGTCGATTACACCCAACAAAGCAATTTGTTCTCGCCAAATCTTAATCATTGTCGCATTAAAAGCGAGAACATATTTGCGACGTTCTTCAAGGTTGTCTGCCATGGAGTACGATTTTAGCGATTGCACCCGTTTCCTCGATGGTCGCGAGATGCTTTTCAGCCATCTCGCGAGAAAGCGAGCCGACAACAAGTTGCGGCGGATTTTCGGCCATTTCCTTAGCCTCCACCAAGCTCAAATTTGTAAATGAACGGATAGCTTTTATCAACGGCATTTTCTCCGACAGACCCTGGTCTATATACCATAAATCGTATAGATAATCTTCACCGATACCGGGCAAATAGTCACCCCACTCGTTCCCGTCATATCGCAGATCGGTGAATACATCGACAGCGATTTGAAAATAGGCACACGCCGCGCCGCTGAAAAAGTAGCGGTCAATCTCGGTGAACGTAATGCGCGTGTCAAGATAAATGCAATTTTCTTCGAGCCGTACTTTTTCAAGGATGAGTCGAGACATAAACTGTCGGAATAGTTCGCGCATGGTCTCCATGCAATCGGAGCGAGCGTCCATATCCTCGGCAGCGTGGCGCATGGCGAGGAAAACAGTTTTGACACGACGAGTGCGCGGCGTGTTGTTGAGTTCCGTGTATCCGTCGGCAATGTCGCTGACGCAGACAAAAGCGACATGGTTCTGCATGCGTGAGATTGCTTCCTCGAAGCCATCGAGTCCCGATACGCGGCAGAACGTGAAGTTCTCGCGCTGAGCGAGAACGTTTTCACCGACCAACTGCCTAAAGAAAGCAGTCGCGTCCCATCGACCGTTAAGTGTTGTGTTCATATCGTGTTACTTGTTGTTAATCTTGGCGTTCATTTCCTTGTATTCACGGGCTTGTGCATTGAGTTCAGTCAATGCTCTCCACGTATCAATAGCGAGGATTTGCGACTCCTTGGTAACGTCCCCTTTAGTGAGGGCGCGTATTTGCGCGTTCATCGCCTCCTCGACGTTAGGCGAAGAAGACCCGAGCAAATTGCCGTCAGAGGCGACAGCAGCCGGTTGAAGAAAATCCGAGAACTTGCGAGCGAAAAAATGTTTGAGCGAAGCCATCCAATAAAAAACGGAGATGCGCTCGGCAGGATTGAGAGAAATCACACCACCATAGAGGACCCCTGCAAGTTCATCGAGGAGGGAGTCATCTTGTGTATGTAGATAACCTTGATAGAGGTTGTCGGCCATGATAAATTTCTCGAAAGGAACACCGACAAAGTCGGCCGGCAGCGCATCGCGACCTTTGATTTTGGCGAGCCGCACCGGATAAGACGGGACACTACCGAGCCAGTCGAGGAACGGTAACACCTCGGCGAGCGTGAGCGGCGTCAGTTCAAAAATGATTTTATCCTTTTTTAGCAGATAGGCGCCACACTCCCTGCGGCCAATGACTTTGAGTTTGCTCCACCGAAGCAAACACAGAATCTTTAACTCATCGGAGTTAAAACCGTCGGCAATAAGTCGGAAAACAAAACGCAGTTGTTTTTCCGACAGGTCATACCACCCTTGTGGGATGACAAGATTGATAGAGATGTTTTGCATAGAGATATTATATTAGAAGAAATAGCCCGTTGCGTTTTTCTTGTTACGGAATACAGGAGGAGCGAATAAACGCGCTGTATCTGAGCCGTGCCATTCTGCAAATTCATCTTCACGTTGTCTTATATAGTTCACGATATCAGCAAGACGACGGGCGTTGAAAGAACCTTTGAGCAAGCAAGAGACGATTTGAGCCTGAATGAGTTTGACCACGTTGGCACGTTCATCAGACAAACTACCGCTTAAGTTCTCAGCGCGTAGTTGAGACATCAACTCCGGCGAGAACCATTCTTCTGCGAGATAGGCTTCAAGGTCGATAATTTGCGGGTGTAACTCGCAGTATTTATCCCATTTGGAGCCGATGTTAGTGACGAGAAAATCGACGATATCGAGCGTAGGGAACAACGTTGAGCCGAAGAACTTCGCCGGCTCGGATGACAGCCACTTCGAGGCCCCGACCAACTCGGGAAGCAGAGCGGCGATGCAGTCGTCGCGATGAGCGAGCATCGAGCCGACGAGCCTGTCAACCCGCGGCTTCGACGCCGGGGCGACGTTTGAAGAATTGACGATTCCAAAGCCGTTTGGCGTTAGCACAATATCGAGCGATGGAATGGCGCGACGCAAAGCGTCGGCGACCACGAGGCGTGAGGTCAAAATCTTTGTAGTGTTTGTATCATCATATCCGCAAATATCGGTGAACGTAGCGCCACCGGTAATATTTGCTTTGACCCACGCCTCGGCCAAGTCAATGAAAGAAGCGAGACGGTCGATGAACGGGGCCTCACCCCTTGCTGTCTGAATTATGTTGGGAATATGAGCGCGCAGTTGCTCGTCAGATGTAATTAGTTCCATTGTTGTTGGTTGTTATCAATTGTTACAGTTTTGGCATCTTTGTGTTCGTCGAGCGTAGTAAGTTGGATGAAAGGAACGTCTACCGTTACATTCTTCCAACCGTTGAAGCGGATAATGATGCGATGCACGGTAAAAAGCAAATCGTGATAAGGCTTTTGCAGAGCCTGAGCGATTGTGTAAAGTTCGCGCTTGTCAGAGCCCGAGTTGTTGGTCTGGGCCTTACCGGGCACAGAGCCAACAAGATTAGAGTGCACTCGCATCGTGAAACAAATCATGTTGATAGCCTCCTGTATATCCGTTTCCCAGTCGCCCCCCTCCTTTGATGAGTCAATTTTGTTGATGACGACGTCGTGTTGCTCCTTGCCGTCGGGGGACTTGTAGAACGTCGAGAACCATGCTTTGCCCGAGTTCTCGGCACCTGTCAGGAAGTCGAGAATAGTTTGCTTCTCTTGAACGATGCGCTGCTGTTGCTTTCGACGGTCGGTAATCCCCTCCGAGCGAAAGATTGACTCCCAATATTTCGCGGAAATTTCGATGTGGTATTTGATGGGGGCGGAGTTGCGAAGTTTCGCCTCCTTAGCAATCCCGATGAGTTGCTTAATGTTGTACCACTTACCTTTGAACAGAGCAGCGTAATAAGGGATTGGATAATATGTAGAGTCGACGGTCGGGATGCGCGAGACTACCGCGAACTTGCGGACCTTAGTCCGTCGGGCGAGCTTGTTGTGCAAATCACGCCATGGAGCGGTTGGGTCGAGCAATTCAATTTCCTCGATGTCGCGACGGTTGGCAACCGGCTTACGCCAGTTGGCATAAAGCACTTTGTCGATGCGTCCGTCCTTATTGGCCGGTGTGAACCGACAATAGCATGCCTCCTTGCGTATTAGGCGGACAATGCGTGTCGCGTCCTCATTAAGAATGATGACCGACACGGCAAAACCAAAGTGCTTGAAGTCCTGCGACACACCGAGGAAATAAGCGGCG
>JAFLTK010000111.1 GCA_022511505.1 Muribaculaceae bacterium | reverse complement strand
TGCGGCCTGCCATGCGGTCGGGGTGGAACGGCTCGATGCCGTCGAGTTTCTCGCCGGTACCGATAAATTTGATGGGCTTGTCGACAACGGTTCTGATTGACAGCGCCGAGCCACCCTTGGCATCGCCGTCGAGTTTGGTCAACACAACGCCGTCAAAGTCGAGGCGGTCGTTGAACACCTTGGCGGTGTTGACCGCATCCTGACCTGTCATCGAGTCGACCACAAAGAGGATTTCCTGGGGATTGATGGCCTTCTTGATGTTCTCGATCTCGTCCATCATCTGCTCGTCGACGGCAAGACGGCCGGCGGTATCGACAATAACGAGGTCGTGGTTGTGGGCCTTGGCATATTTGACTGCGGCCGAGGCGATTGCGACGGGGTCGTTGTTGCCCTCCTCGGTGTAGACGGGAACGCCAATCTGGCCGGCGAGTATCTTCAACTGCTCGATTGCGGCGGGGCGATAGACGTCACAAGCCACGAGCAACGGGTTGCTCTTTTTCTTCTCGTTTTTCAGTTTCAGCGCCAACTTACCGGTGAATGTTGTCTTACCCGAGCCTTGCAGACCGGCCATGAGCACCACCGTCGGGTTGCCCGACAGGTTGATGTCGGTAGCGTTGCCACCCATGAGTGCCGTCAGTTCGTCGTGGACAATCTTGACCATCATCTCGCGCGGCTTGACGGCGAGAAGTACGTTCTGGCCAATCGCCTTCTGCTTGACGGTGTCGGTAAACTGTTTTGCTACTTTATAATGTACGTCGGCCTTTACAAGCGCCTGCCTAACCTCCTTAAGGGTCTCGGCAACGTTAATCTCGGTAATTTTGCCTTCACCTTTGAGTTTTTTAAGGCTACCGGCTATTTTTTCGCTTAGATTTTCAAACATGTTGGTGGTCGATATATGGTCGTTTGGAAATTTTCTTCGGTGAATGGTCACGTCAAGCGGTTGGTCTCGGTGTCGGGGAAGATAACGGCGGGAGTGAAATCGCGGGCCTCGTCGGGCGTCATGATGCCATAACACATTATTATAATAATGTCACCTACCTGGACCTTGCGTGCAGCCGCCCCGTTGAGGCAGATGACACCGCTTCCACGCTCGCCGGCGATGGCGTAGGTGTCAAAACGCTCGCCGTTGTTGTTGTCGACAATGAACACGCGCTCGCCGGGGACGATGTTGGCCGCGTCCATCAGGTCGCGGTCAATAGTGATGCTTCCTATATAGTCAAGGCGAGCCTCGGTGACTGTCACTCGATGTATCTTGGATTTGATAACTTGAATCTGCATTGCTCCTTTTATTTTTTAGGGAACCTAATGTTGTCAATCAGTCGAACGTCGCCACAGTAGACCGTAATACACCCTACGGCCTCGCCTTTCTCAGGCCACTCGGCGAGCGGTTGCATCGTCTTGGTGTCGACAATCGTGAAATACTCGACCTCCATCCCCTCCTCGGCGTTGAGAGTGTCGGTTACCATTTTCTCGACCTCGGCGATCGATGCGTTGCCGCTCATCTCGGCAGCACGGCATAGCGTTTTGTAGATTCGGGGCGCGCGGGCGCGTTGCTCGGCCGACAGCCTGACGTTGCGGCTCGACAGCGCCAAGCCATCGTCAGCGCGGCATATCGGACACTCAACTATCTCGACGTCAATCCCCTCGAGTTCAACCATGCGCTTGATGACGGCAATCTGCTGGAAATCTTTCTCGCCAAAGTAGGCACGAGTCGGTTCAACCATGTAAAACAATTTGCTGACAATCTGTGCCACGCCGTTGAAATGACCCGGACGCATCTTGCCCTCCATCACTTCGGCAACCGGCCCGAGATTGAACACGCGGGTGTCAGGCTCGGGATATACCTCCTCGACTGTCGGCATAAACACGATGTCAACGCCGGCCGCGTCAAGCAACCGGGAATCTGCCTCCTCCGTTCGCGGATAGGTCGCCAAGTCGGCCGGATTGTTAAACTGTGTCGGATTGACAAAAACGCTGACAACAACAACGTCGTTCTCGGCGCGAGCACGCTCAACGAGCGAAAGATGACCCGCGTGGAGCGCGCCCATAGTCGGCACCAAGCCCACGCTCAGCCCGGCCTCGCGCGCTTTGCCGACTTCGGTTTTTAACCCTTCTACTGTTCTTATAACTTTCATTAAAAATCAGTTTTTGGCCACACGTAGCCATATTGCCCGCAAAATTACACAAATTAAATGAAGTAACACTCCCAAAAACCAAAAAATCTCTCCCTCAACAAAAAAATGCCCGGAATTGCTCTGAAATTGCTCCGATTATCCGATTACCGTCTACGTCGAGATTCTCGATTAATCCAATCCCCTCCTATATCTTTGAACACCTCGATTCCCGCCATTCCCTTCAATGATAAAGATAAGTTAAAACATATATTTAACACTATTTAACCATGTTACAATTCTCGACATTACTATTTATTCACTATATTTGCAAAATATTTCAAATCACTCAGTGTTACAATATTTGACACACAAAATACTATACTAAACCAGCAATAAAATGAAAAAAACACTACTTCTCTTGGTAATCAGTTTTCTGACCTCTACTGTCGCACGAGCCGTCACCGTTGACCAACTCGTTGCCAACGGTGGCCAAGCCATTGAAACACTAACAATGTGCTATAAAGCAAATTCAAAAATAGGCAAAAGCCATGGTTGCCGCCTTGTAAAAGTAAGTGACACAAAAGTAAAAATTGAAGGCCTTTATCTTGGGGAGCATGACCTTACATTTGACTTAACGAAAGGCGTCCCTACAAACAATATGGGTACTTATAAAAACACCAATGCGATCACCAAGGATGGAAATCAATTAACTATTCATTACACAACTACTGCACCTGATAATTGGAAACTTGAAGCAGGCTATGTCACAGGTAATATATGGCAAGGCTTTATCTATGACTTCACTAAAATCAATTATGTTGTTCTTTCTATTATTGATAACAACGATGGAACATTTACTTTGAAATCAGAAACACCTATTCTATATGTTAATCCAAAAATTAAAGATGTTCCTTTCTATGATATATTTGATGAGTTAAGAATAGATATTCTTGCTCCTAATGCTACCGCCACTCACACCGTTCAACAATATAGTTATTCACAATCAAATAATGGAATATCAAATTGTAGAACAAAAGGTTCTGTCACATCTGAGAGTTACGACTTGATTTTAAATCTTGATAAAAATAATGGTACGTTTGAAATCTTGAATCTTGGGAATAATGGATACGCTATTGATGATTGGAATAATATTCAATGGTTGACCGGAACTTTTTCTCCCGAGAATCATACAATACGCCTTGATCCATATCAATATTGTTGGAATTCAGATCAATGGGGAACAACAAATAGAAAAAACGGCCTTTCAGGCGGTGTTTCTGCAAACTTTAAAGATTTCTATTACTATTATTTGACCGGTTTTGAATTTGATAGCAATCCTTCATTCCCTGAACCTCAAGACGGAACTTATTATGAAGATGGTGTTAATCATAACGCCGAGCCTATCCATTGGGTAACAAATGGTGGACGCAAGAAAACATACGAAGGTGCAACTATAACTCTCCCTTCCTACACTTTCTACACTACAAGCGATGCCAATAGAAGGTGGGATTTCCGCGACCGCTCGTTTGACAACACCACGATAGTTGCCAATTCTGCTGACGTTACGCTCGAAAGTTCGTTGAAGTTGAACGCGTATGATGCCAACTCGTCGGCTGTTTATGTTAACGCCACGATTGAAACCGTTGCCAACGGCGATTATTTGGACTATTATGAACTATATATCGTTCCCGGTGCTTATACAAGCATCAACGATGCCGGTTTCGTTTATCACGATGAACTGGGTCACAGAAATGCCACGATGATAGACCTTGATTCCTTCGCAACCGATTTTGTTCATCCTTCTTTCCAGGCTCGTGGTCTTTCGTTGGATAATACTGTCAACCTTATGATTCCGACATCTAAACTTAATAACAAGTCGGCAAATAATCAATACAGCCTATTCTTGAAAGCCTATTATACCAAAGAGTCAGGCCTTAAACCTACATTCCACAATCTTGTCACCTATCAAGGTACAGTAACCGGGGTGGAGATAATTGAAGATGAAATTGAAGAGGGTGCTGTAGAGTATTTCAATATGCAGGGTGTTCGCGTCAGCGAGCCTGTGCCGGGAAGCCTCTACATCAAGCGTCAAGGTGGCAAAGTCACCAAAGAACTCTACCGCTAATCGCCCGATAACTACATAGATACACATATTCGCGCCCCCGACGGTCCAACCAACCGCCGGGGGCGTTAACGTCGACACGTGAAGCTATCGCCCGTGACGAGGAGCTCCTGCTCCTCGACCGAACCGGTCCCGGATAGCACGGTAA
>JAFLTK010000110.1 GCA_022511505.1 Muribaculaceae bacterium | reverse complement strand
GAATGTAGACAAACTTAAATGGGAAAATGTCCACCTTGGCAAGTGGAGAAATGATGACGCCGATTAAAATCGTTTTCATCGGAGCCGGCAATGTTGCCTGGAATCTTGCGCCTGCGCTTGACAAACTGTCAGGGGTCGACGTTGTGCAAGTAGTTGCACGCTCTCGCGAATCGGCTCTTTCGGTTGCCCGACTTCTTTCTAAGTCCGGAGTTACTACCGATTCTTCTGATGTTTACCGCTCGGCTGATTTGTATATTATAGCCGTCAACGATGGTGCCGTTGCCGATGTCGCTCAACAATATGCCGGTGTAAATCCGTCAGCAATCTGGGCACATACCTCCGGGTCAGTTTCCATCGATACTCTTCGTCCTTTGGGCCCGAACGTCGGAGTTTTCTACCCGATGCAGACCTTTTCTAAAGGCCGCGATGTTTCACTTTATAGGGTACCATTTTTTATCGAAGGTTCTACACCCCTTATTGAGAATAAACTGTCAACACTTGCCTCGAGGCTATCAACCAACGTCAGAGTGCTTTCAGGCGACGACCGCACACTAATCCACGCCGCCGCCGTCCTTTCGTGTAACTTTACCAACCATCTTTGGGCCATAGCATCTGAGTTGCTCGCACGGCGCGATATACCTTTTGATATAATGAGACAACTTGTTGAGGAAACTGTTGAAAAAGCCTTTACAGCATCGCCTGATTTAGGCCAAACCGGTCCGGCCGTTCGTGGCGATATGTCGACAATTGATGCCCACGCTCGGGTGATAGGCGAACCGTATTCTCAACTTTACTACATCCTAAGTGCTTCAATAATAGACCGTTTTAAACAGGAATAACAATGAGCCGAGTTGATTATGATTTAACAAAAATTGACGGAATTGTATTTGATGTCGATGGTGTTCTATCACCTTCTACCGTGCCGATGGGCGAAGATGGCAAACCAACTCGCATGGCCAATCTAAAAGATGGCTATGCTCTACAACACGCTGTCAAGCGCGGACTCAAAATTGCTATAATCACCGGCGCAGACACTCCCTCAATCGTCAGTCGATACAACATGCTTGGTATCAATGACGTCTATATCAAGGCATCCCGCAAACTGCCCATCCTCAAGCAGTGGATAACGGCCAACGGACTAACGCGTGAACGCGTTGCTTACGTCGGCGACGATATACCCGACTTTGAATGTATGCGTCATGTTGGCCTCTCTGTCGCTCCGGCCGATGCCGCTCCCGAAATCCGCGATATGGCCGTATATGTGTCTCCTGTTGTCGGTGGCTATGGCGTTGCTCGAGACATTATCGAGATGGTTATGAAAGCACGTGGAATGTGGATGTCTACGGCCGACGCTTTTGGCTGGTAACAATTTTGCTGTCTATGAATCCTCTTGAGAATCTTAAGAAATACAAAATTAAACTGGCGAGCGGTTCCCCGCGACGTCGAGAACTACTCGCCATGCTCGACATTGATTTCCAATTAGTTAGCGGCATTGACGTCGACGAATCATTTCCTGCCGATATTCCCGCCCACCACGTCCCTCAGTTTATCGCAACAAAAAAAGCCGCGGCCTACCTTCCGACTATTGGCCCTGATGAGATTATCATTACTGCCGATACCGGAGTTATTGTCGATGACAAAGTACTCGGTAAACCGGCTGACCGGCAGGAAGCGATTGATATGCTGCAACTTATCTCCGGACGTTCCCATCTTGTCATTACCGGTGTTGTCGTTGCTACACATTTGAAGCGCGAGGTCTTTTCCAATGTCACGCGTGTCGAGTTTGACCGGCTTCAACTCGACGAAATTGAGTATTATGTAGATACGTTCAAGCCATTTGACAAAGCCGGCGCATACGGAATCCAAGAATGGATAGGCGCCGTCGCCGTCAAGGGAATTGACGGATGCTACTACAACGTCATGGGTCTCCCCGTCAACCATCTTTATCAAACTCTCCGCCATTTTTAGAGTAAAAATCACTAACTTTGCATCTCTAATTAAATGATGCTTATATGAATGATTTTTGGAGTTTGCTGAGGCGTTTCGTCCCTCCCTATCGCAAATACTTGATTCTCAATATCATTTTCAATATCTTAGCGGCGATATTGACACTGTTTTCATTTGCCGTCATTATGCCGATTTTGGAAATGCTATTCAAGGTCAACGACAACACATACGAATATATGGCCATAGGGTCGGCGTCACTTAAAGACGTGGCTTTCAACAATTTCTATTACTATACCCAAGAAGCTATAAAGGCATGGGGCGCTGAGACAACTCTGGCGCTTCTGGCCGCGGTACTCGTTGTTATGACGGCGTTGAAAACCGGCGTGACCTATCTTGCGTCCTATTTTATCATCCCATTGCGCTCCGGCATCGTCCGTGACATCCGTAACCACGTCTACGACAAGATTGTAACCCTTCCTATCGGCTTCTTTACCACCGAACGCAAAGGCGACGTTATGGCCCGAATGAGCGGCGACGTTGCCGAGATTGAAAACTCTATCATGTCAAGCCTCGACATGATGTTCAAAAACCCGGTGATGATAATCGTCTGCCTCGGCATGATGATTGCCATCAGTTGGCAGTTGACGCTATTTGTACTCGTTCTACTTCCTATTGCCGGACTGGCGATGGGACGAATAGGCAAGCATCTCAAGCGCCAATCCCTTGAAGGTCAACACCAGTGGGGCGAACTGATGGCCAACATCGAGGAAACCCTCGGTGGCTTGCGCATCATCAAAGCCTTTAATGCCGAAGAGAAGGTCAAGGACCGTTTCCATCGAGGCAATCAACGTTTCTACAAGATAAGCAACAGCGTCCAGCGTCGCCAGCAACTCGCCCACCCCATGAGTGAATTTCTCGGCACAGCCACAATCGCCATCGTCCTATGGTTTGGCGGTTCACTGATTTTGAACGGAATGTCGTCAATAAATGCCGCCTCGTTCATCTACTACCTCGTCATATTTTATAGCATCATCAACCCGGCCAAAGATTTATCAAAAGCCGCTTATAGCATACAGAAAGGTCTCGCCTCGATGGAGCGTGTTGACAAGATACTCAATGCAGAAAACCCCATTAAAAGCCCTGAACGGCCCATTCCGGCGCCATCACCACTTAAAGGTCACATCAGTTATAACCACGTTGACTTCCGCTATAATAACCACCAAGACGCCACTTCTCCATTGGTGGTTAACGACGTCAGTTTTGAGATAAAACCGGGCCAGACTGTCGCACTTGTAGGAGCAAGCGGTAGCGGTAAATCTACAATCGCCGACCTGTTGCCGCGTTTTTATGATGTCGAAAGAGGCTCAATCACTATCGACGGCGTCGACATTAGAGAAATGGAGGTCCACGACCTTCGTCAGTTGATGGGCAACGTGAATCAAGAGGCTATTCTGTTCAACGATACTTTCTATAACAACATTACATTCGGTGTCAAGGACGCAACACTTGACGACGTTCGCCGTGCCGCACAAATCGCCAATGCCGACGAGTTTATTATGACCTCTGAAGACGGCTATAATACCATGATTGGCGACCGCGGTTGTCGCCTCTCCGGCGGCCAGCGCCAGCGAGTTTCCATTGCTCGCGCTGTCCTCAAGAATCCACCGATTTTGATACTCGACGAGGCAACATCGGCACTCGACTCAGAGAGCGAACAACTTGTTCAGCAAGCACTTGAACGACTAATGCGCGACCGCACCACCCTCGTTATTGCCCATCGACTGTCAACCATTCGCAATGCCGATCTCATCTGCGTCCTCTCCGAAGGTCGCATCGTTGAGCGTGGTACCCACGACGACCTAATTGCTGCCGGCGGACTCTACCGTCGCCTTGTCGAGATGCAAAACGTCAAATAACCCTGCTTGCCACCTGAGTGTGACAACTTTTTCAACGAGTTGCGTCTATATCAAATAAAGCGACACCGATTTTTATGGAATCGATGTCGCTTAAATTTGTATATAGGTTGTTTTCAGAGATTTAGCCGTTTTCTGGCATCTTCAACAAGACGGCGGCCAAGGTCACGGGAGGCGGCCATGTCTTCTTCAAAGTGTGCATCGCGGTAGGCTCGCTTGTCGTCCTCGGTAAACATATCAAAAGCCATCTTTGAGTAGTCGTCAAACTGGTATGTGTTGCAGATGTAAAGTGCTTCACCAAAGCCATAGACATGTTTGAGTCCGTCAACAGTGTTGCCAAGCAGAATTGGGTAATTTATCTGTTCCATGAACTCGCGGGGGCAGTTCATCGTGAAGATACATGCGGTATTCTTGGGGTTTACGAGTTTGACGTTCGAGTCGTATGAATACTTCGGGAAAAGGAAACGCTCGATGAAAGCGCGAACAAGTCCGGTTGGATAACCAAAGTAGACCGGCGAGCCAATAATAACAACATCAGCCTGACGGGCTTTTTCGAG
>JAFLTK010000109.1 GCA_022511505.1 Muribaculaceae bacterium | reverse complement strand
ACCTTTCACACAGATATTAAAGAGGTCCGTGTAGGTGTATGGCAAATCGAGCGATGTTTGAACAGTGTGGAACGCGGCAAGAGGCGCGAGCCAGTTGTTTAGAACACGGTCCTCAATCTTGTCATCGTCAAGAGCAGAGATGAGTTCACGCTTACACACGTTGTAATGGTGCGCATAGTCGGCCTCGAAGACTTTGCGCAGTTTCAGCAACTGCACGGTCAGATGAGAGACACCACGAGCGCTGATTGCCTGAAATTCGTCAAAATTACGTTTAGCCTCGTTGCTAAACGTAGTTTCCGAATACGTCAAATGAATGACGCGAGAGAAAAGAGCGTCATCGCGAGTTGGTGCATCCTGACCGGTAAGAATAACGCCTGAGCGAACAAAGGTGCGTTGCACCTTTTTGTCACCGTCCATGTTCTTCTTGGTCTGGCCGACGCCACCCCAAATCTGTTTCAGTATTTCAATCTTTCGGAAGTCGAGTTCATTCTTATACTCGTCGAGGTGAACAAGATTATTCTCGGCACACGATAGCATATCGTTAAGCGAGGCAAGCGATGTTGTGGCGAGTGAGGGCGGGTCATTCTGACGGATGAAAAACGACATCAGCGCCGTGCCGAGTTCCGTTTTACCCGTACCTTTACGACCGAATATATTAAGCAGAGCAAGGCGCTTGGACGATTTTTTGACGATGTCGAGAAACAAAGTTGCGAGGACGAAGGCAAAACCGACTTTGGCATTATCGCCGAAGACGGTAATCATCCGCTGAATATAGTCGTAAAGGTTGACCTCTCCGTGTTCCTTGCACGAGAAACTGCGCTCAAACTGAAAAACGTCGCGTTGGTCGATGTGCATTTTGGAGAACGCAGGGAGATAAAACGTGCGGTCGTCCACTTTGACGATACCCAGGTCATTGACCGGATAAAGGATATTATCGGCAAAAATGCCATCGCCAAAAGCGTAGACCTCCTCGTTGGAGTTCCAACCCATCTTTGAGAGTTGGAGCGCGCTGTCGGTAATCGAGTAAAGGTATTCCTTAAGGTTTTGCAATTTCATGTTGTCACCCTTGAAATTGAAGAAACCCAGTGACTCAACCCGTTGCTGAAAGCGAGAGAGGGAAATTAACTCCTCCTGTCGGAGTTCGATTTCCTTAACCGTACCGCGTTCATTCATGAGGCGAAAGATGCGGATAGCATTGTCGCCGTCGATGATATGGAAAAGCGGCTTCATTGTAAAATTGCTCCATCTGACGAGTTCATCGCCGTCATAAGAACAATAGCAGCCATTCTTCACAAAGAACCCGAGCGACCTCATGGCTGCATCATCAGCCGAGAGGTCGCGGCGTTTGCGCTCCTCCGCCTCGCGTGTCAATTGCCCCTTGGCACGACGCAGGGCATCCTTCCACAGTTTGAGACGGCCAAAAGCCTTAGCGAGAGGTTCGAGGCAAAGGCTTAAGAGAGTCTCGTCGGTTATAAGAGCGAGAACATCCTTACAAATTTCATTGAGAACATTGACCTTATCAGTTTCAGTGTTAACGGATTGGAGTTTCTTCAATCCGTACCATACGGCAAAATGAACATCCTTGAGGTCATTAAATTTCTCAATGGAAGTAATGTAACTGTCGGGGTCGCTTTTGACGTCACCTGTCGGAATCTCACGGACGGTCACGTCAAATCCCATTTTGAGGGCTGTAAGGCCGTTTTTCATCACGGCACTCACACCGGCACCAAATAACTGACCGTCCTTTGGAGGGTCAGCGTCCGGGATGAAAACAATAGAAGAAGCGTAGCGTTGTAGTTGTCGGAATTGGTTCTCCGTCCAAGCGGTGCCGAGAGCGGCAACCGTTTCAGAGATGCCGACCTCGTCCGATTGGAGTTTGAGGACATCGGGCGCTCCCTCGACAACGACGAAGCGGCCCGATTTAGAAGCGGTTCTAACAGCAGTATGGAGACCGAAAACGGTATCACCTTTCTTGAAAATGGCCGAGTCGGAGGAGTTTATGTACTTGGGCTTGTCGGGTTCATTGCCGATATAGCGAGCGGTGAAACCGATAACACGCCCGTAGCGGTCCTTGATTGGGATAGTGATGCGCCCACGGAAAAGCGGGTAGAGCTTCCCGTTCTTCTCCGAGCGGCGGAGGACACCGGCCTCGGTCAGAGCGTGTTCGTCGACGCAGTTCTTCTGACACCACGCGACCATGAGGCTCCAGTCATCAGGGGCGTAGCCGATGCCCGTTTCCTTGCAGTATTCCTCACCCCAACGGGCGTAGGCATATTTGCGTGCCTTTTCAGCCTCGGGAGAGTCAGAGAAGAATTGCTCGACAAAGAAATCTTGCGCGCTGCTCACGGCGGCGAGCATAGACTCACGCAGTTGGCGTTCTTTCTTCTCGTCGTCGGTCAACTGACGCTCTTGATGGAGGACCTGAACGCCGTAATAATTGGCGATAGTTTCAATCGCTTGTAGATAAGACTTGTTTTCAAGTTCCATCACAAAAGCGATAGCGTCGCCATGACGTCCACACCCGTAGCAATGGTAATTGTTACGAGCGGGATAAACCGTGAACGAAGGGGTCCTCTCCCCATGGAAAGGGCAGCAAGCCTTAAAGCTTGCACCCATTCGTTTGAGAGAGACCCCGTGCCGGGTTACGACGTCAACGATGTCGGCCCGGTCGTGAACTTGTTTAATTGTGGACTCAGCGAGCATACGATTACTTATTAGTCAAAACGTCGTAAAGGATGAGCACTTCAGAGCCGAGGTAGTAGACTTCGCGGCTTGTGACGCGAATGGGGACGATAACGTCGAGGTTGGTGTACTTGCGCACTGTGTCGCGGCAGATGCAAAGGAGATCACAAATCTCCTTGATGCAATACTTTTTCTGGGGATTAACAACTGGTTTCTGTCTTTTCATGTTTTTGAAGCTAAGAGGTTGAAAGACTAAATCTGGCTTGTCCAGAATTTGATGATGTCGTTACCTTGGTAAAAACGACGTCCGGTGGACTTGCGAACACCGAATTTGATACGTCCTGTTTCGGAATACTTGCGGAGAGAGTTACGATGGATGCCAAGTAACCTGCAAGTTTGGGTAACGTTGTAGCGTGAGTGAGGTTGCACTTTGGGCATTTCGGTTACCATAGTTGAAACTGTTTAGAGATTAGTAGGAAACAGTGAATCAACATCCATGCCGAGTTTGTCGGCAATGATGCGTTGTATAAGAGGTTCAGGCTTGACTTTACCTTTGACCCACATACGGACGGTTATCTCCGCGCGACCGGTCGAGTCCATCAGGTCTTGGATGAGTTTACGTGCAGGAGAATACTCTTTGAGTTTCTCCTTGTACAGTTCTGAAAGTGAAATGTTCCGTTTTCCCATATAACAAGAAATTTAGTCGTTATAGATTTTGTTATAATCAAAAAAAGTATTATTTTTGCAACTAAAATAAGGGTTATAATCACCCGTTTTTTAAGCGCAAATCGAAGCAAATTTAAGCAAAAATTAGCGTAACGCAAATTTTTTTATCATAAAATTTGTTAAAATTCAAATTGTAGCGATTAACGTTTTATATTTAATAATTATAAAAATCTTGTGCACCTGTAGAGTGTGTATTCAGTAAAAATATTGACCTTGCACATTACCTTGCACATTGCCAAACGAGTTCTTTAATTTATTATTAATCAACTATTTACGTCGGTCGGTCCCGTTTCTCATAATCAGGGAGTCCTTGGTTCAAGCCCAAGTGGGACCACCGTAAGAAAGCGAAATTTGGCAAATGTCATGTTTCGCTTTTTGCTTTATATTCAGCAAGTTACGCGAGCGAAATCACCCGGAAATCGGCCGAAAACAGCGCTAAAATCGTGTATTAAATTACGGTTATTTTCCGCCTTTTGAGGTCGTTTTAGGTAGAAAGTGCTACAAATGTAGCAGTAAATTTGACCTGTGTAGCACAACTGAAATGAAGCGCCAACAGGGATTGATGTTTAAGCATTGTCCGGCTTCCTGTGGCATCGACCGCTTTTTTATTTGCTGTATCACAGCCTACTAGAGTCAACCCTGTTGCAGAGACTCCAAGTCCTAACCGCTTTATAAAGCTCCTTCTGCTTATGTTATCTTTCATCTTTTTTAACTTAGGGGTTAAACAACTCTATGACGTTCGTGACCTTCCACATAAATTGCACTGAATGGCCTCGAGGGACACAGATTCTCACATGCTCCGCATCCGATACATTTTTCCGTATTGACTGCGGGAATTTTTAGCGATTCCTCATCACCGGCAACCGAGGCTATCATCTGAATCGCACCGACTGGGCAATGACGCTCACTCGCGTAACTTGCTGAATATAAAGCAAAAAGCGAAACCTGACGTTTGCCAAATTTCGCTTTTTAAAAGTGATCCGCCTGGGGCTCGAACCCAGGACCCCAACATTAAAAGTGTTGTGCT
>JAFLTK010000108.1 GCA_022511505.1 Muribaculaceae bacterium | reverse complement strand
ACTGTGGATTGACTATATCCACTCAATGCAAAAAGCATTGCTAAAAATAAAAAGAATTGTTTTTTCATAGGTCTTGTTCTATAAATTCATTGCAAAATTATATATAATTATAATATTATTCATAATCACCTTTAAAAATGGTAATAAAATCCATAAAAATGGTAAACATTTGTGACAATAGCGATTCTGATTTTGAAGATTAATGAGCCCGGGCAATCGCTTCGCTTATTTCCTACGAATTTGATGCGGTTAACGGCGATAGGGTTGTATACATTGTGTTTTTGGGGGATTTTTAGTATCTTTACGGGCACAATTATCTATAACTCAACGTTGCAAGTTCAATGAGCCTGCACAATTTAAAACACGATGATTATGAGACGTTTTTGGATGATGACGGTAATGGCGGTCGCGATGACAACGGCGGTGGCGGCAACGCGTGTGGCGGTGTTGAGCGACGTGCATGTGGTGCCGGGAAACGAGTGTGACAGTGCGCTTCGTGTGGCTGTCGAGACTATCAACCGCATGGCCGACGTTGACCTGGTTGTTATGGACGGCGACCTGACCAACGAGGGCAGCGACGAGCAGTTGAAACACGTGAAAGAAATCTTGGACGGCATCACTCGGCCGGCGGTCATCCTGCCCGGCAACCATGAGAATAACTGGTCGCAGAGCGCCACGGCTACGTTCCCCGAACTGTGGGGCAACGACCGCTTTGTGACAACCGTCGGCGACTCGCTGATTGCAATTGGCATTAACTGCGGGCCTTACATGAAGATGGGCGACGGCCACGTCAAGCAGGAGGACCTGCACTGGCTGAACGCGACGCTCGGCGAATTGACTGCACGTTATCCCCGCGCGCGGGTGCTAAGTTTCTGTCATTACCCGCTGAACGCCGACATGGACAACGTGGCCGACTATGAACTGACGCTGTCACGCTTCCCGGTCATGGTCCACGTCAACGGCCATTACCACCAGTGGCAACACTACCGCTCGGCCTCGGGACGCCATGACTGTGTCAGCGTGCGCGCCCTTGAGATGAAAAACGACGCTAACCGTTTTGGGCTCACGCTTTTAGACTTCGACGGCGACTCGTTGACGGTCTACAACGTTGCGGCCGACGGTAGCGACATCGTTCCGGTGTATACTTTCACGCCGATGACCGACGAGTCGGCCACCCCTACGCACCCCGTGATTGCCGACCGCATCACGCTCCCCGGCGGCGCCGAGGCTGTCAAAGTGTGGGCCGACAGCGCGTCGATTTTCACACGCGTGGGCCTTGACTCGGCTAACGTTTATTTCTCCACTTCGACAGGTATGATTAAGGGTGTTGACCGCAAAACCGGCACTATGAAATGGGAGACACCGACAGCGGGCCGAGCACTGTTTGCCAAGCCAACGGTTGCAGCCGGCAAACTGTTTGTGCCGACTACTCGTGACGGAATTCTCGCCCTTAATCCGGCTGACGGGTCAATTATCGAACGTATTGACACCGACGGCCGCCCGGTTGTGGCCGACGGTTTGCTCCACAACGGGGCTCTGTATCTGGGCGGTATGAAGTCTATGAGACGCATTGACCCGGCGACGGGCCGCGTCGTGTGGTGTCTTGACAGCATCATCGGCAACTACTGTCAGGCAATGCCGGCGGCCGACGGCACTGACCTCGTTTTCGGGGCCTGGGACTCCTATCTTTACTGCGTTGACACCGAGACCGGAAGCCTGAAATGGCGGTGGAACAACGGCCGCGAGGTCAATATGCTCGGCCCGGGAAATGTCGTGCCGATTGTGACGGTCGACAAGATTGTTATCGTTGCGCCCGACCGCTATATGACGGCTATCGACCGCAAGAGCGGCCGGACGCTGTGGCGCGACAACTCGGTTAAGTATCGCGAGGCGCTCGGCAGCGACGCCGAGGGCACAATAGCGCTGGCCAAGACGATGGACGGCGAACTGATTGCTGTCGACATCACGGGCGGTGAATACAACCGTCGTTGGATTGCCGACATGGGGATTGGATATGACCACGCGCCGTGTATCGTGGCTGTTCACCCCGCGGCTAACCTTGCCATCGCCGGTTCACGACGCGGTATAGTAACAGCCGTCGACCTCGCCACCGGGACGGTCGCCTGGCAGGCAACGCTCGGCAGTTCAGAGGTCAACGGCATCGAGATAGACCCCGCCACGGGCGATGTCTATCTGTCACTGATTGAGGGAACTGTCTGGAAGATTGCGGGATTGTAACGTCTCTGTTACTCTTCTTCGTCGCCGTATTCCCACTCGAGGTCGTCCCACTCGCCGTCGTCGCCAAACTCCTCGTCCGGGTCTTCCTCGATAGGCTCGGGCGTGAAGATAAACTCGTCTTCCTCGGCAACGCGGTGATGCACGTCGAGGGGACGGTGGGTGATGGGGCTTGGCTCAATGCGGTTGCTCTCGGCAGTGATTTCGCGCCAGAGCATGTCCTTGAGGTCGGTCAGACCCATTCCGGTGACTGCCGAGATGAAGATGTGGGGAATACCCTCGGGAAGCGTCGGCTCAATCTCGGCCATCAATTCGTCATCGAGCATGTCGCTCTTTGAGATAGCGAGCACGCGCGGCTTGTCGGCCAACTGCGGGTTGAATTGCTCGAGTTCGCGAGCAAGGATGCGGTATTGCTCGGCAATATCGTCGGCATCGGCCGGGACCATGAACAGCAACACGGCGTTGCGCTCAATGTGACGCAAAAACCTAAGTCCCAAACCCTTACCCTCTGATGCGCCCTCGATAATACCTGGAATGTCGGCCATAACAAACGAGCGATTGTCGCGATAGGCCACGATGCCGAGTTGGGGTTCCATGGTTGTGAACGGATAGTCGGCAATCTTGGGGCGGGCAGCAGAGACGGCCGATACAAGGGTCGATTTGCCGGCATTCGGGAACCCCACAAGACCAACGTCGGCAAGCAGTTTCAATTCGAGCACTACGCTGCGCTCAATGGCCGGCTCACCCGGCTGGGCATAGCGGGGAGTGCGATTTGTGGCGCTTTTAAAGTGCCAGTTGCCCAGACCACCGCGACCGCCTTTGAGCAGTTTCACCTCCTGGCCGTCCTCGGTAACTTCGGTCAGGTACTCACCGGTCTCGGCGTCATAAACAACTGTGCCACAGGGCACTTCGACGATGACATCCTCGCCGTCCTTGCCAAATGAGCGACCGCCCGAACCGCTCTGTCCGTTGCCGGCAAAGATGTGTCGGCGATATTTCAGCGGGAGAAGGGTCCACATATTTCGGTTGCCACGCAAGATGATGTGGCCGCCGCGGCCTCCGTCGCCACCATCGGGGCCACCCTTGGGTACATATTTTGCGCGATAAAAGTGCCGCGAGCCGGCACCTCCTTTGCCCGAGCGGCAGAGGATTTTAACATAGTCGATAAAATTGGAGTCAGCCATTTTCAGTGATGGTTAAAGGTTACTATCCGGGGATATAACAATTGATGAGGGGCGGTTGTTGCCGGTAAGTTGGTTATGGTGGGCCATGAGTTCGGCGGCGTGGTTGAAGTCGACGGGGTTGCCTATGTCAATCCACGTTCCGTTGATGGGGAAATAGGCCACGCGACGACCCGCGGCAATAGCGTGCTCGATAAAGTCGGTTGCGTCGACACGTGTTTTGCCGTCGAGCATGGCGAGCAAGCCGTTGTTAATCATATAGATGCCGGCGTTGGCATAGTAGGAGAACGAGGGTTTCTCGGCAAGGGCGGTAACGCGCTGTCCCTCGGTTTCGAGCACGGCGTAGGGCACCGAGACGTTGTAGGGGACGACGGCTACGGTTATGTCGGCCTGCTCGCCGATGTGACGCAGGTAAAGGTCTTCAAACGAAATGGTTGTCAACAGGTCGCTGTTCATCACGATGGTTTGTCGCCCCGGTTGATGCTTGACGAGCCCGGCCGAACCGATTGTTCCGAGAAACTCGGTCTCGCGCACCGTCTTTACTGTCACGCCGGCAACGGGTGTGGCAAAATGAGCGGCAATTTGCTCGGCTAAATAGTTGGTAGTGACGGTAATATCATTGACACCAACGGCGGCGAGCGCCTCGATGTTGTAGTCGATGATTGCACGTCCGCCAATTTCGAGCAGAGGCTTTGGAGTCGTGAGTGTCAACGGGCGCAGTCGCTCGCCGCGACCACCGGCCATCAGTAGAGCCGACACCGGAAGGACGGTCGTCGTGACACCAGTGTCGATGACGCGGCGAAGGCGCCGGTCGGCGTCGAGTATCGGCACGAGGCGGATGCCGGCGAGGCGAATTTGACGCAATCGGGCGACGTCAATCGGGTCCTCATCGGGGAGCCAGCGGAACTCGCGGTGCATCACTCGGCCAACAGGGTCGTCGAGCGAGGCGCCGGCAAGGAGTCCGCGCCGGGTGTCGCCATCGGTCAGCGTGCCAACCATTCTTTCATCACCGTCGACAACAAACAGGGTTAAAGAC
>JAFLTK010000234.1 GCA_022511505.1 Muribaculaceae bacterium | reverse complement strand
AAAAAAACCTTTGCCCTTGCCAATCTCAAGCAATTACATCTAACTCGTTTAATATATTTTTCAAGTAAATTCATAATGCAAATATAAACAAATTTATGTTAATTAGATTAAGAATAGAGTAAAATTATTTATTAAGGGTATCGAATCTAAAGTCAATATTAGACATCAGCGAGTCAATCGGGGCGATTGTTCGGTGAGTCGCAGACCGGGCGACCTAATCGACGGCGCGAGAATTGTCAACAACTGACTCCTTATTTGAGCCGAGCATTGCACCATAGATGTCTTTTTTTAAAGCGATCTAGATAGTTTTTACTTTGCAGTTGAGATATGGATAATACAGATAAGAAAATTCACTATACGCTCTTGGTTTTAACAAAAAGTTTACTTTCTGTCGCCCGGGACAAACGCTTCAAAACTATTGTCGTCATAGTACACGATTATATTCACAATCCTTTTTTTATCGCCGGTCGAGGTGACTTTGTTTTTAATAGCCGAAACTGTTGATTTTGCCGGCGAGTCGTTTTTGCTCTTGGCGGTGTCGGTCGCCTGAGGGAATCGGATTGTGGTTGGGGAGTCTCCTTTGGCGGTATCAATCGAGTCGCCGTTCTGCTCGTCGTTAAACATGTCATCGAAAAGAGCGTTCTCCAACGACTGAGTTTTAAACGATGCCATCGAGTCATTGCGGGTGGTCGACCCGCTGCCGGAACTTTGTGTTTGATCGTCGGTCAGCATGTTTCCCTCGCCAAACATTAGCCACATTACCGAAAGGTTGGGGTAGGCGTCATGGATTTTGCCAATTACTTCATCGCTGACTTTCTTGTTACGGCCGTTGAGAAGCTGCGACAAGGTGGGACGGGGGATGCGGCAATTGTCGGCAAACTGAGTGATAGGTATCTGTTTCAGTTCGAGAAACTGTTTGAGTCTGTTAACAAAGTCCATTTTGTGTTTGTAAAGAGGGTTTTAATTTTATGACGGTGCAAATGTAATCTGAAAATTTCAAATATGCAAATTTATTTTTGAAAATTTTGGTTTTGTTTTCGATTTGCATCACGAAACTTGTTTGAAAACAGCGATGATACCTGTGGATTTACAACCGTTATTCTCTCTGAATCACGATTGTAAATAGGGTAGAGGGATGGTGGTTTATCTCCTTCATTTTATACTTTAAATTTACTTGAGCTTTGTGTTATAACAATCTGGGATACTGATAAATAAATGGTGATTAAAGTCAATTTTAACACTTTTTGGAGGCGTATTGTCTAAAAGTTAAACCTATACTTTAAATTTTGCTATATAATAGTCTGATTGATATGGTTATTACAAATATAATATTAAATGTTAAATGCACCTTTGGATGAAATAACCGGAGTTTACAAGACAAGCGCCCGATTTCGTCAAGATGTTTATAAAATGTAAAGACACCGACCTTTAGTATGCGCTATTTTTGTAAACAGACTTGTCGCTAATTTTTTACTCGGACAGCAATCGTTGCGTTTTATAATGGTCAAGAGTTTGGATTTACAAACCTAAATCGATATGCTTTTCACGTTTATAAAACAAGTGAACACGGTAAAAAGTTCATTAGTTAACATTTGCATTTGCAACTTGAGACATCTTCCTCGGTGCTTATAGAATCAATATCATAGTTATAAATACTCGCGGTGACTCTCTTATTTATTATGCTTTTGACGACTTACATACTTATGTGAAATCCCGATAACGATATTTCTTCATATATAACCAGATTATAGGATGGCGAGGACAGTCAATACGAATTAGTGTCCCCAATTGCAGCACACAGCAGTTGGCGATGGAATATCAGCTTGATTGTGACGAGCGCGAGTAGAGAGCAAGCCTGCGCAGGTGAAGGTTATACCTGGTGGACGCCGCCCTCTGACATGCATTTGTGCTTCTGACGAGTGCCTCAGTCATGGGGTCTAACAATCTAAAGCCGCACCGCGGCATTAGCAGGGCATCAATCAGTTAGGCAGGTTAACGTGAGAATTTTTGATGCGGTTACACTGTAATTATGTAGATTAGGACTTTAACCGCAATTTTACCACCGGTGAAATTCTTCGCTATAAAATCAATACCAGAACAAACGTATCAAAAAAGGAAAAGATTTTGACACCCGTTCAGTAAGCGGGTCAGAGGGTCACGCCATCAAGGGCGGTTAAGCGGGGTAGCAGAGTCGACATCTCGTCGGCAGTGGCAGTGAAGGTTATGCGGCAGGTGTTGTCAAACTGTTGGTTGGTGATTCTGGCCGTAGTACTCGACTTGAGCAGGCGCATGACGTCGTTCATCGCCAGATATGGGAAGGTTATAGAGGCGCTTGCCATCTCGTGGGCGGTTATAATAGTTGCCTCCTCGATGGCAAGTCGCGCGGCCTCGCGATAGGCGGCAATCAGACCCGATGTGCCGAGTTTTATGCCCCCGAAATAGCGAACAACACAGATGACGATGTCGGTCAGCCCGGCTGAATTAATCTGACCGAGAATAGGCTTACCGGCGGTTCCCGACGGCTCGCCGTTGTCGCTGGAAAGGTAGGTGGTGCGTTCGGCACCAATCATGTATGCCCAGCAGACGTGCCGGGCATCATGATATTTGTTGGTAATAGCGGCAATGACCCCCTTGGCCTCGTCGACCGTAGTGACCGGCGTGGCAAAAGCGATAAATTTGCTCATTTTCTCGCGGAAGATGGCAGTCGACTCGCTCTCGATTGTCAGGTAGGAGGCCATTGCTAATCAAGTTGTTGGTGTTGTTAATGTTGTTGATGTCGATGTTGTCGATGTTGAACAGAAACAACAATAACAACTCTAACAACAATAAAAACAATAACTGCAGTTTAGATAATCAGCATAGCATCGCCGTAGGCGCCAAACTTATATTCCTCTTTTACAGCCTGCTCGTATGCGTCCATGATGAGGTCATAACCACCAAAAGCGGCAGTCATCATCAGCATTGTCGAGTAAGGGAGGTGGAAGTTGGTTATGAGGGCGTCGGTGACGGTGAACTCGTAGGGCGGGAAGATGAATTTGTTGGTCCAGCCGCTGTAGGTTTTCATGTGACCGCCCATAGAAACGGCGCTTGCGATGCCGCGCAAAACCGAAGTGCCAACGGCACAAATTTTGTGACCCTCGTCTTTTGTGGCGTTTACATGGTCAACGAGTTCTTGGGTAATATCGATTTCTTCAGAGTCCATGCGGTGTTTGGTCAAGTCCTCGACATCTATTTCGCGGAAGTTGCCCAATCCACTGTGAACGGTGATAAATTCTTTCTCAATACCCTTGATTTCCATGCGCTTAAGCAACTCACGGGAGAAATGTGCACCGGCGGCGGGAGCAACCACGGCGCCTTCTCGACGCGCAAAGATGGTCTGATAGCGCTCTGCGTCATCCTTATCGGGCTTGCGAGTGATGTAGGAGGGCAGGGGTGTCATGCCTTGGGCAAAAAGGGCCTGCTTAAACTCGTCATGACTGCCGTCATAGAGGAAACGGAGTGTGCGGCCGCGCGAAGTGGTGTTGTCAATAACCTCGGCCACAAGGCTCTCGTCGTCGCCAAAGTAAAGTTTGTTGCCGATGCGAATTTTTCGCGCAGGCTCTACGAGCACATCCCAGAGTTTGTTGTCGGCATTAAGTTCGCGCAACAAAAACACCTCGATTTGAGCGCCGGTTTTCTCCTTGTTGCCATAGAGGCGAGCCGGAAAAACGAGGGTATCGTTGAAAATCATCATATCGCCCTCGTCAAAATAGTTGAGGACCTCCTTGAAGACACGTTCCTCGATATTGCCGGTGGCGCGGTTGACAACCATCAGTCGACACTCGTCGCGCTGAGCCGTGGGATACTGAGCGATTAAATCGGTAGGTAAGTTAAATTTAAATTGAGAAAGTTTCATATAAATATGTGAATCATTTAATTTGAGTGGAGTCAAATTAATGGTTATAGTTAACGTTTGAAATCATCGGGATACTCGATAGGGACGGCGGCAAGCACGTCGGCGATGCGGTCAATAGGCAGGCACCGGTCGATGGTGACGTCGCCAACGCGGGTTCGACGCAAAGCCGTCAGGTGGCCGCCGCTATTGAGGGCTGCGCCGATATCGCGGGCCAGCGCACGGATGTAGGTGCCTTTGGAGCAGACCACGCGGATGGTTATCGACGTCGGGCTGAAGTCGAGCAACTCAATCTCGTCGATGACGAGAATTTTGGGTTTAAGTTCCGGGTCGCGCCCTTTGCGGGCCATTTCGTATGCGCGCTTTCCGTCGACCTTGCAAGCCGAGAACGCCGGCGGTATCTGCTCGATGCGTCCGGTAAATTTCTTGAGAGTATCCTCCACCATCGGGCGCGTGATATGGTCGGTTGGATAGGTGGCGTCAATCTCGGTCTCGAGGTCAAAAGATGGAGTGGTAGCGCCGAGTGCTATTGTAGCGATATACTCCTTGACTCCTGCCTGAAGGCTCTCGATGAGTTTGGTGGAACGACCTGTAACGACGATGATGACTCCTGTGGCGAGCGGGTCGAGAGTGCCGGCGTGACCTACCTTCAGTTTCTTTACGCCCATGCGGCGAGTCAGCAAAGACCTAACTCGCTTTACGGCATCAAACGAGGTCCAGCCCAGCGGCTTATCGATATAAAGTGTTTCTCCGGTGATAAAATCCATAGCGTGTTACCAGAAGATACAAACCAAACCGACTATAGCACAATAGATTGCAAACCAAATCAGTTTGCCTTTCTTGACAATATCGAGCATCCATTTACAGGCGATACACCCAACGACAAAAGCCGAAAAGAAGCCAATCATCAGCGGAAGAAAGCCGACAGCGGCCGATGTCCCGGCGTCGCCGGCGAGCATCCCTTTGATGTCGAGCAATGCCTCGCCAAGGATGGGTATGATAACCATGAGGAACGAGAAGCGAGCAACTTTCACGCGATCGTCGCCGAGTAAGATACCGGTAGCTATCGTAGTACCTGAGCGGCTGAGTCCCGGAAGAACAGCCACGGCCTGGGCACACCCGATGACGAACGCGTCGAGCCAAGTGATGTCGCGTCCGCGACGGCCAACGGTGTTATGGCGAGTGAAATAGGTCAGCGCGAGAAGTGCAGCAGTTACAAGTAAACAGATGCCGACTACCAGCAATTGTCCTCCAAAAAAGCCCTCTATGTAGTCCTTGAAACATAGACCGACAATGGCAACGGGGATGCACGAAACAAGTATCTTGCAGACCATCCAAAAGTCGTTGTCTCGCTTTATGGTGAAAAACGAGCGACAAAGTGGAAAAAACTCATACCACAGCACGACGATGGTACTCAGAACCGTCGCCACGTGTAGCGCCAGATCAAACGACAGAGCAACCTCCTCGTCAAGGTTCAAACCTAATATTTTGTTGCAAATCTCCAGGTGTCCGCTGCTTGAAATCGGCAGATACTCGGCAAGTCCCTGAACAATGCCCATAATAAGGGCGTCGAGCCAATTCATTTATAATTAATTAGTAGTTAATAGATATTAGATAGTAGATATTCTGAATACCTATAATCGATTTATTAGTGTTGAAGTTTTGCAAATCTGTAAATATCTGAAGGTTATTAGATTAACTTATTAAGCCTAATAAACTTATTAACTTCAACTTGAGCTTGGGAAAGTTGTGGTAATAATTATTTGACGTCTTCGGTCTCGGTTTTGCGACGCGAGGGCCACATGATAGCTACACCCATAGCGATAAAGCCAAGGAAAGCAATTGTCGGGCCGACGATGATGCGACGTGTGCTGAAAATGTCGGGGTTGAACTCGCTGCCGTCGTTGCCACTACCAAGCATCAACAAGAAACCGATGACAATTACGACGGCCGACGCGGCCATCAACAGGAAATTGATTTTGTCAAGCGCACGTGTCGATGCTGATTCCTTTTCAATCTCGGCGCCTACTTTAACCCGTTCTCTATCGGGTTTGTGTGCCGTTACGTTATTTTGTTCTCGATTGGATTTATGTGCCATTATAATAAGTTGTTATTAGTCATAGAGTTGGTTGTAGTTGCGACGCAGGTAGCGATTGGTTGCTATCCATGCGGCGAGTGTGCAGACGATGATGCCGATGATGGGAAGCGCAAGAACGAGCAGTGCGGTGTCGGTCCATGTCATCAGTGTCGCCATTTCGGCGTCGAGGCCGGGAAGAGTAAGTTTAATGATGATATAGAAAACGTCGGCTATACCTCCGGCGATAAGTCCGATTTTGGCGGCTGACAGCAAGAAGGGACGACGGATATAACTATCGGTTGCACCGACGAGGCTCATAGTGTTGATGATAAATCGACGGGCATAAACCGAGAGACGCACCGTGTTGTTAATCAGCACAAAAGATATCAACAACAGCGCGGCAGCAACGGTTAGCAACGTTATCATCACTCGTTGAGTAGCCTGACCGATGTCGTTGATAATTTCGCGCCGGGCAGTCACATTCTCAACTCCCGGGAGCCTTTGGACGCTTGCAATGATAGTCTCGAGGCTGTCGTTGTGGAGATATGCGCTCTTGACATGGACGTCAAATTCGGGGAGGAAGGGAGTAATTTCGAGTGTCTCAAGCATAGCGCGTTCGGCCGAGTCGGCACCAATCATGTTGAGATAGCGCTCGTGGACCTCTTGGGGCGATGAGAACGAGTAGGATGACGTGTAGGGCGCTCGTCCAATCGTCTGTTTCACCGTGTTCAAGTTGGAGGTGGTCGCGTCGGCGCGCATAACAACCACAAAACCAAGTTCTTCCCTGACGGTTTCCATCAATTCGCGCGTTGCAAGTCCTATGCCGCCCGTCAATCCGAGCAACAACAAAACGAGCGTCACGCTGACTATGGCAGTCAGTCGTGAAGCCAACGTTGACAAAGTTTTAGCCTTTTTTGCTTCCATTTTCTGCAAATATAATATGCCCGATTGCCGTTGTCAATAGGCAACGGTATATATCAACACTTTTTAACAAATCTGCTCGCCAATAAGTGTAGCCGATGACGAACTTAAAATCTTGACTCTTACCGTCTCGCCGACGCGGGCACCGTTCCGGTCAAAGACTACCGTCTTATTCTGGGGTGTGCGGCCAACCATCTGCTCGGTCGAGCGCTTGGAAACGCCTTCAACAAGCACTTCAAACGTCTTGCCGACATCGCGCGCGTTGGACCGTGCCGAGAGTTGGTTTTGTAGCGCAATCATGCGGTTGAGGCGGTCAATTTTGGTAGTCTCGTCGACATTGTCGGGCATGGTTTTGGATGCAAGCGTCCCGGGACGTTCAGAATATTTGAACATAAATGCCGAGTCAAAACCAACCTCCTCCATCAGCGATAGTGTTTCTTGGAAATCCTCCTCGGTCTCGTCGTGGAAGCCGGTAAACATGTCGGTTGTAATGGCGCAATCGGGTATCATGTGACGAATTGCGGCAATGCGGCCGAGATACCATTCCCTGGTGTAGCGGCGATTCATTGCCTTGAGCACCTTGTCGCTACCGCTCTGAACCGGCAGGTGGATGTGGTTACAGATGTTGTCGTGGCGTGCAATGACGGCGATTGTCTCGTCGCTCATGTCTTTGGGATGGGATGTGGTAAACCTTACGCGCATCTCGTCGCCGGCCTCGCGGGCAACTATTTCGAGCAATGCCGGGAAATCTGTCACCTCGCCGGTCTTTTCGTCGACAGCTCGATAACTGTTAACGTTTTGTCCAAGGAGGGTTACCTCGCGGAAACCTCGTTGCTTGAGGTCGGCCAATTCGCCAAGGATTGACTCGACGGGACGCGAGCGTTCGCGGCCGCGAGTGTAGGGCACGATGCAATATGAGCAGAAGTTGTTGCATCCGCGCATTATGCTGATAAAGCCCGAGATAGGATTGGCACCGAGGCGCTTGGGGATAATGTCGCGATAGGTCTCGGTAGTGCTGAGGTCAACGTTAATGGCCTTGTTGCCGGCCTCGGCGGCCGCAAAGAGGGCGGGGAGGTCGAGGTAACTGTCAGGGCCGGCGACGATGTCGACGCTATGCTCGTTGAGCAACTTCTCGCGAACGCGTTCGGCCATGCAGCCGATTACACCTACAATCAAGCGGGGAGCGTTCTTGCCACGCTTGCGACGCATGGCGGCAAGTGTGGCGAGGCGTCCAACTATCTTTTGCTCGGCGTTCTCACGGATTGAGCAAGTGTTGAGCAAAATGGCGTCGGCGTCCTCGGCACTGTCGACACTTTCATAGCCTGCCATGCCCATAACCGAGGCAACAACCTCGCTATCGGCAACGTTCATCTGGCAGCCGTAGGTTTCTATATATAGTCGCCGGATGTCGCCGGTCGAACTCTCTTTTCTTTCCATAAGTGCAATTTGTGTGGTAAATTAGTCCAATATATCCACTTTTTAAACCTCGAAAATTGGCTATACCACTTAAATTATCTAATTTTGCGGCAAAATTACAAAATCTACGTTGATGAAGCAAATTATCGCGATAATTATACTCATCGGTGTCAGCCTGATATTTGAAGCGTTCAAAAATTGGGCCAAAAAAGCGACGGCTACTGGTGTCAAGTCGATAAACCCGTCGCGATTGCCTGATTTGCCGAAATCAGACCTCCCTCCGCGACCAGCCGAGCACGTTGAGTGTGAACCTTTCTTGACGGTTGACATGCCTAAACCGGGTTATCAGCCGCTCGTGGTGGTTGAGGAGCCAATCGAAACGATTGAAGACGATGCCGTGGGCGGATATGACGCCATTAATGATGATGAGGTTGATAGCGAAACCGAGCGCTGGCGCCAAGCAATTATCGATAGTGAAATCTTGGCTCGTAGATTTTAAATAACAGTCTAGAATCAGATATATTAGCATATAACGCCTAACTAAAATAAGAAATATCAATATGGCATTTAACAAATTGACCGCCGAGGAGGCTGCGTCGTTCGTTCACAACGGCACGGTCGTCGGCCTTTCAGGTTTCACTGCTCCGGGTGTTCCTAAAGTTGTTCCCGAAGTTGTTGCCCACAAAGCCGCTGCCGAGCACGAGGCCGGCCGCGAATTTAAGATTGACATTTTTTCGGGAGCCTCAACCGGTGACCACTGTGACGGTATTTTGGCTCGCAACAACGCCGTCGGTCGCCGAACTCCCTATCAGAACCACCCCGACCTGCGCAAACGCATCAACTCCCACGATGCCCATTATTTTGACCTCCACCTGAGCGAACTTGCTCAGAAGATGAGATATGGCTTCTATGGCGACATCGACGTGGCAATTGTTGAGGTTCAGGATATTAACGACGAGGGCGAGGCTGTCCTTGGTCTTGGAGTCGGTAATGCTCCGACTTGGGTGCAGATGGCCAAGAAGGTCATTGTCGAGCGCAACAGCCACCTTCCCGAAGGCTTGCGTGGTTTACACGACATTTTTGTTCCGGCCGATCCCCCTTACCGTGGCGAAATTCCTATCTTTAAGGCCAGCGACCGCGCCGGCTCACCCCTGTTGAAAATTGACCCGGCAAAGATTGTGGGTATCGTTGAAACCAACGCTCCCGAGGGCGTGAAGTCGTTCTCGGCTCCCGACGAGACCACATTGAAGATTGGCGCCAACGTCTGCAACTTCCTTGCCGGCGAACTGCGTGCCGGACGCATTCCCGCGTCATTCCTCCCGTTGCAGTCGGGTGTGGGCAACGTTGCCAACGCCGTCCTTTATGGCCTTGCCGAAAATCTCGACATACCTCCGTTTGAAATGTATTCTGAGGTGCTTCAGGATGCCGTTGCCGACCTTCTGCTGAAAGGCCGTTGCAAGTTTGCCAGCGCAAGTTCGCTGACTATGACCGACGACACCCTCGACACCGTTTTCTCTAACATCGATGTGCTTCGCGACAAGATAATCTTGCGTCCCAGTGAGATTTCAAACAATCCCGAGGTTATTCGTCGACTTGGTGTCATCGCCATGAACACCGCTCTCGAGGCCGATATCTTCGGTAACATCAACTCGACCCATGTGACCGGTATCAGAATGATGAACGGTATTGGCGGTAGCGGCGACTTCACTCGCAACGCCTATATCTCTATCTTCTCTTGCCCGTCGATAACCAAGGGAGGCCTGATTTCAAATATCGTTCCGATGGTTTCTCACGTAGACCACACCGAGCACTCGGTCGATGTTCTCATCACCGAGCAGGGTGTTGCCGACCTTCGCGGTCTCGACCCCGTTCAGCGCGCCAACGCTATCATCGACAATTGCGCTCACCCGATGTATCGCGAACTCCTTCGTGACTACCTCAAGATTGGTCGCGCCGGTCAGACACCCCACAATCTCCACGCCTCGATGGGCTTCCACACCGCTTTCATTGAAAATGGCGACATGACAACCGTCGACTGGTCAAAATACTCTAAGTAAATTATTAGATATTAGATACTAGAGATTAGATATTTAATTAGATAGAAAGTAATAATTATTCGATGTCTAAAGATAGTGTGGTATTGGAAAAGAGTAAACGATTTGCTATCAGAATCGTGAAACTTTACCAATACCTCACTATTGAAAAAAGAGAATATGTTCTTTCTAAACAAGTATTACGAAGCGGTACATCAATAGGTGCAAATCTATGTGAGGCTGTGTATGGCTTTTCAAAAAAGGATTTCCTTTCAAAAGTTTACATTGCACTCAAGGAATGTGCTGAAACGAAATATTGGCTTGAACTTCTATTTTGTACCGACTATTTGAACGATGTTGAGTTTGATTCTTTAGATAATGATTGCACCGAGTTGATAAAACTATGTACATCAATAACAAAAACAACTCGAAAAACTCTCGATAGATTATAGAATTAAGGCATTGGAAGTATTCTTATTTCCAATCCGAATATCTATTATTATCTATTATCTCATCTCTACTAATTACTAATTATCATGAAGATACTTTTTTTGGGGACGCCTGAGTTTGCCGCCTATAGCCTTGACAAGATTGTCAAAGGTGGCTACAATGTTGTTGGGGTGGTAACGATGCCCGACAAACCTGCCGGACGTGGGAAGAAACTGATGCAGTCGCCCGTGAAACAATATGCCGTTGAACACGGCTTGCCGGTGTTTCAGCCCGTCAAACTGAAGGACCCCGAGTTCATCGAGCAGTTGCGCGCACTTGATGCCGACCTCTTTATTGTCATCGCTTTCAGGATGTTGCCTGAGGTCGTCTGGCAGATGCCACGGCTTGGCACATTCAATCTCCATGCGTCGCTGTTGCCTCGCTATCGTGGCGCTGCTCCAATCAATTGGGCTGTTATAAACGGCGACACCGAGACCGGCGTAACGACTTTCTTCCTGAAACACGAGATTGACACCGGCGATATCATCGCTCGAGAGCGCATCGAGATTGGTCCCGATGACAACGTCGGCACAGTTCACGACCGACTGATGGAACTCGGCGCCGCGCTGACTGTCAAGACTATCGACTCAATTATTGCCGGAACGCTGACAACAATCCCTCAGGAGCAAATGGCGACGATGGAAGCCACCGAGCCAACAGCCGCTCCCAAGATTTTTCACGATACTTGCCGGATTGACTGGACGTTACCAGCTCAGCGCGTTCACAATCTCGTCAGAGGTATGTCGCCATATCCCGGCGCATGGTCGCTCGTGGCCGACGACAACGCCGAACCCGTTTCGTTTAAAATCTTTGAGACACGGTTGACCGATGCTCCCTCAACCGACGCTCCCGGCACAATCAAGGTCGATGGCAAGCGCATGTTTGTCAACACCGCCGACCGCCGCATTGAGGTTCTCGCGCTCCAGGCTCCCGGCAAACGACGCATGAGTGCCGACGAGTTCCTACGCGGATGGCGTTACAGCAATCCTCGCTTTACCACCTGAAACTGACGCTCGACGTCGCGCTGTTGCCCGTGGCATCGGTTACGGTTATGACAGCCTTGTGGTCGGCATCGCGTTTCCATCGCGTCGGGTCCATTTTAAATTCCACGAGGCTGTTTTTACCGTCGAGTTCGGCAAGTGCCCATTGATCGTCGATGGTAACTTTGTAACTGTCGACGCCGCTTATATCGTCAGTGACGCGCCATGCCAAATAGCCTCCGTCGTTGCCCGAAGCCACGTTCTTAATGGTCGGCGCGGTGGTGTCAATGGCTATGGCATAGCGGCCCGGGCGCGACAGTTTTGCGCGTAGTAAAGTGCCGTCGTTTTCGGTCTCGATGCCCGAGATACCGCCGCCCGATACCGCGACGATACACGCTTTCGCCGGATTGGCAACGCCGGCGGGAATGATGGCCGTCAGTCGGGCCGGCGTCATCAGCGGGAAGCGTCCGGTGGTCAAGGTGTATATGTTGCCGACGGTACGGTCAACGCTTGTCGGCGTGGTCGTGAATTTTACCTCGGCATCATCGGCCAAGGCGTCGCGGTCAAGTTCGAGGCACACCCCGTCGGCATGAAACGTGTGGTAACCGCCTTGGCGGAGCAGTGTTCCCGCGGCTTTGTAGGGCGGCATTGTCTCAGGTCGTTTGCCTCTGATGACAAAGTCGACCGTTTCGCGGTTGCCATGCTCGTCGGTCATAATCCAGCGACATTTATAGTCACGCTCGCTGTTGATATTGACTGCACCCATCGCCGGCGTGAAGCCGGTCAGCGGTGACAGCGGTGCGGTTAACGGGATATGACTCCATTCTGCCCACCCGCCACCATCCATCAAGCGACCATAGTCGACAAGAGTATTAATGGCACGAGTGCTCGCGAGGCTGAATCGGTCGATAGCCCTTCCCATAACCGGCTGACCATCAACTATTAATAGTAAAGTTTTTACGCCGTAGATGTTGCTGCTACCGCTCATCGCATCATTACATTTTATTGCCGGGAACACGCGGCCCCACGCCTCAAAGCGCGGTGTCTCCCCCTTGGCGATAACAACCGGCTTATAGCCGCCTTTGACCACGCCGCGGTTGCGGTCGGGATAGAGGAATAGTTGTCGCCAATATGGCTTTTCGGTATCGGGAATTTTACTTTTGAAGAAGGGCAGAGGGTCCATCGGGTCGCCGGTGGCAAGGTCGCGCACGTCAAAATGCAGGTGCGGACCACCCGACGAGCCCGCGTTACCGCTTCGGCCTATCTCGTCGCCGGCCTTGACAGGAAACATGTCGGAGCCCCAGGTGAGGTCGATGTCAAACGTCTGGCGGCGATACTGCTCGGCGCGTGTTGCTCGGTCAATGTCGTCACGGAAACTCTCGAGATGGCCATAAACGGTGACAATCCCGAGCGAGGGATGCGTGACATAGACAGCGCGCCCAAAGCCCCATGGCGACACCTCGACGCCTGACACATACCCGTCGGCAACGGCGAGTATCGGCTTACCCGTCTCGCCGCCGGTCTTGAAGTCGAGTCCCGAGTGGAAATGATTGGGGCGCAGTTCGCCGAAATTGGCGCTCAGTCTCAGTTCGCCTTTCAGAGGCGGCTGCAACGTTATATCCCGTGCCGGCAACAAAACGGTCGCCAAAAGCAGTAGGGTGGTGCTAATCAAAAATCGCATATTATATTATAATGTGTGGAGAGTTTCTACTTTCGCTATTTCTTCCCTCTTCTCCTCCTTCTTGGTCGAGGTTTAGACTTTGACTCGTTGCTGTCGGCCGAAGGCTTGCGTTTGCGGCGCTCGTGGTGCCCATGGCGCTCGCCTCGGGGACGTCGCTGTCGCTTTTGTTCGGTCGGCCTTGGCTTCTCGATCAACTTAACCTTGTCATTCTCGAGCAATTCTGCGATTCGGCTGTCGATTAGTTCATTTTGCTCTTCGTTACCGTTTACAGTATTGACCGCTTTGGCAAATTGGACGAGGAGATCGAGGTTGCGTCTGCTACCGGCCTCTGATGCAATTTCAACGAGACGCTTCTCGTCGACCTTTTGCAAGTTGCACATTTTATGGTAGTTGCGAATTATATATTTAACCGCTTCGGTCGGCTCGTGGTCGAGATGGTGGAAACGCATCCAGCGGTGGGCCATGCGTGCCGACGCTCCCTCGTGGCCATTGTAGACAACCTCGCCGCGGCGAGTGATGCTCCGCACCTTCGGCTTGCCTGCTTCGTGAAACAGCGCGGCCAAACGCAATACCATGTCAGGCCCGACGGCGTCAATGACCCGTAGCGTGTGGTTCCAGACTGTCAAGTCGTTGCCCGTCGCCCATTCGATGCGCATAATTGGTGTCAGTTCGCCCAGTACCTTTTTCAACGCACCGGTTTTTGCCATCAATTCGAGCCCACGCGATGGATTGGGTGCGGTCAGTATCTTGATGACCTCTGCCCCGAGGCGACGTGGCGAGATGATATGCAGATTTGCTGAATAACGACTGAATGCAGCAATCATTTCGGGGCTAAGTTCCCACCCCAATTTCAGCGAAAATCTAATCGCACGCAGGATGCGCAGCGGGTCGTCGCTATAGGTAATGTTTGGGTCTACGGGTGTGCGAAGCCGTTGTGCCTCAATATCTTCCAACCCTTTTCCGGTCAGGTCGAGAACCTCGCCGGTCGACACATTATAGCAAAGGCTGTTGATGGTCAGGTCGCGTAACATGCAGTCTTGTACGATGTCGCCAAATGCCCGCTCGGGATAGTCAAAATTCTCCTCGGTATACTTGCCGCTACGCGTCTGCACAACCTCGATTTCGTGTTCCGGGAACTTGGCAAGGTGGAGCATTGCCGTGCTAAACATCGGGTAAAATCTCGTATTGCCCGTAGTCAGATTTTGCTCGACGAGCCACTCCGAGAACTTCGTGCCGCCGTCGGGCACCTCAACCGCCAGGTCGATATCCTTAATCTCATGACCCATCACGCTATCACGGCAACACCCGCCGACGGCATAGACTCGCCCGGCCCATTCGGTCCCGGCAATCACATCGGCAAGATAGCTCAATATTTTCTTATAAGTCGTGACGTCCATTGTAGATATAGAGTTGCTAAACTCAATTTCGTTCGATTAACCCGGCATCTGTCGATTAACCCAATTTCGTCACAAAATTAGCAATTATATTTGACTTCATCAAATCCACTCCGAATCAAATCCATTCATAACGTCATCATAAAATCAACCTCAAAAACACACGGCGTCACCCCCCGCGACTATAGAATTTGAGCCGTGTTTAAGGTCCCAAGTTTGTCTTCTTTTAATTAGAGACGGGTGATTCCGGAAAAAAGGTTAACTTTGTGGGATAGTCTACAAAGTAATTGATGAAGTTATGCCGATATGGAACCCGTGGCACGGCTGCCACAAGATTAGCCAAGGTTGCAAGCATTGTTACGTGTTTCGTGAGGATGCGGCTTTTGGCACGGCTATTGCGACCGATGTTGTTCGCAAAACGGCATCGTTCAATCTGCCGATTAAGCGTGACCGTCGCGGGGCTTGGAAATACCCTGCCGGGAGCGAGTTTGCGCTCTGCTTTACTTCTGACTTTCTTATCGAGGAGGCCGACCAGTGGCGTGACGAAATCTGGGATATTATCAATCAACGGCGCGACTGCACGTTCTATTTCTTCACTAAACGCATCGACCGCCTCGCCGAGTGGTTGCCAGCTGATTGGGGCGACGGCTATGATCACGTGGCTGTCGGCTGTACCGTTGAAAACCGGGACCGCGCCGACTATCGACTGCCGATTTTCTTGTCGTTGCCTATAAAGCATCGTCTTGTGATAGCGGCGCCGATGCTTGAGGCGTTGGACCTCAGGAAGTATCTTGACCCGCGACTGATTGAGGAGGTAAGCGTCGGCGGTGAGTCGGGAAAGTATGCGCGTCCGCTTGACTTTGACTGGGTGCTCGACCTGCGCCGGCAGTGTGTCGAGGCCGGCGTTCAGTTCACATTCCATCAAACCGGCTCCTATCTGGTCAAGGATGGGCGAACCTACCATATCCCTCGCTCTCACCAGCACTCTCAGGCCGCAAGGGCGACTCTTACTTTCGTCCCTTCGAGAAATTGAACAACGGAGACGGTCGGGGAATACAAAGAGGCAGTAGGGCATTATGGGGTGGGCCGGTAGTGGCGGGTAGAGCGGGGAACGCCGACGTTGTAGTTGCCGTAGAGTTTGTCGACGGTTGCTTCAAAGGTGTTCCATCCGTCGCGCTGGGCGTGGTCGAGGCTGTCAATTGACCAAGAGGGGACAACGCGGAAGTTGGGAAAGTGTTTGCTCGGCTCCTCGGTGATAAATAAGTCATAGTCAGCGCTTTTGACAACGGCGAGACCGGTTGAGTCGCGCTCGATGACTACGTTGACCAAAGCTCCGCCAAGGGTGTCTTTGCGTCGCATGTTGGAGATAAAGTTGCCGAGCGAGTAGACAACAAGGGCGCGACGGCCGGTGTTCTCGTTGTTAACCATTTTCATCGGCTGGACAACGTGGGGATGGCCACCCATAACAATGTCAACGCCTTGATTCACAAGGAAGTCGGCAAGCGCCCGTTGCTCTTGATTTTCATTTAGTTTATACTCGATACCCCAGTGGATGGCGACGACAATGATTTCGGCGCCGGCGTCGCGTGTCGCTTTTATCTCTTTGGCGATGCGCTCGCGGTCGATATAGGCAACCTCTGCACCGCCGGTTGCCTTGATGCCGTTGGTTCCGTAGGTATAATTGAGGAAGCCGACGTTGAAGCCGTTTATATCCTTGATGAACGGGACGAGGCGAGTACGCTCGGCTGCGTCGTGATAGGTTCCGATATGATCAACATGCAGAGTGTCAAGCACATCGAGAGTTCGGCGCAAACCTTTATCGAGGCGGTCGAGACAATGGTTGTTGGCAGTAAGGAAAAGGTCAAAACCGGCATTCTTTAAAGCGGATGCATAACTATCGGGCGCCGAGAAACAGGGATATCCGGAGAAGTTGGTTCCACCGCCGAGTGCAAGTTCGAGGTTAACAATAGCATAGTCAGCGTTTTTAACAGCCGGTGCTATCAGGCTGTAGCAATTCTCATAATTATATGTTAATGAGTCATTTCTGTTGCGTTTAGCGGCATTGAGTTGAGCCTCGTGTTGCATTGCGTCGCCAACAAAAAGCAACGTGATGCTATCAGCCTGATATCTATTTTCGGCTTCAATGAGATCTTGCTCTTGGGTATTATCGATGGTCGGCTTAGTGCAAGCGGCTATTAATGATATTCCGGCAACAATGAACAGAAGTTTGCGTAACATAGTATTATACTGATAGTTTGAATAAGTTGATTGCGTTTGCAGTTGTGATGTCCTCAATCTTGTCGATGCTTTGCTCAAAGACGTTGGCAACATACCCGGCTGTATGGGCAATGAAAGCCGGCTCGTTGCGCCTGCCACGCTTGGGAACCGGCGCAAGATAGGGGGCGTCGGTTTCGAGGACAATACGTTCAGGTGTTATCTCACGCAAAGTGTTGTCGAGCCGGGCGTTTTTAAATGTAACGACGCCATTGATGCCGAAATAGAAGTCACCAACGCGACGCACCTTGTCGACATCGGCCATGCTTCCGCCAAAACTATGGAAAACGGCATCCGGCTTCTTTTCAAGACCTGAAAGAACTTCGAGAACCTCGTCAAGCCCTTCGCGGCAATGGATAATAACGGGTAGATTCATGTCGGCAGCGCGACGAGTCTGGATATCAAGCACTTGCATCTGCTCCTCGCGAAAGGTTTTGTCCCAATACAGGTCGATTCCCACTTCGCCAACGGCCTTGTAGTCGTTGGCATTAAGGTCCCATTCGTGATCGATGAGCGACAGGTCATCGCGCCAGGACTCTTTGACCTCGGTAGGATGGAGTCCCAGAGCCATCGAGGTTGTTGACGGATAGAGGCGATGGAGCGCACGCATCGGCTCGATTGTCGATATATCGACATTTGGCAAAATGACGTGACCAACGCCGCCGTCAAAAGCGCGCTGCAACACCTCATCTCGGTCGGCGTCAAATTCCTCGAGATAGGGATGGGAATGGGTGTCGATAATCATCAGTAGAGTAGAGGTTTAGGTCTATGCTTAGTTACTGCGAGTTCTGCTTCGGTCGGCAAGACCAACGAAATAATGGCGGGCCTCCTCGGTCAGAGCCGGGATGCGGTTTAATTGAGCGATTGCAGCCTCTATATAACTGTCAATCAGTTGGCTGCAACGTTTATCAAGGTCGAGAATGCGGTAGCATTCGGTAACCTCCTGTATCTTTTCATCAGGGCGCGCATTATTGCCCAACCATTTCTCTATCGTGCCGGTTTTGTCGTCACGAATGGCGTTAATCAGCAGCCATGTTTTTTTATCGGATGTGATGTCACCGCCAATCGCTTTGCCAAAGATTGCGGGGTCGCCAAATGTGTCGAGGTAGTCATCCCTGAGTTGGAAGGCAAGACCGAGTTTCTCGCCGTAATCATAGAAGGCATTTGCAATATCTTCGCCGGCACCGGCCATGATTGCGGCAACTTTGCAAGCACATCCGAGCAGAACGGCCGTTTTCAGTCTTACCATCTCGATGTAATCATCTTCGGTAACATCCTTACGGTTTTCAAAATCCATGTCAAGTTGCTGGCCTTCAATCACCTCGATGGCAGTCTTGTTGAACAAGGTCAACACCTCGGCGATGTGCTCGCCGGCACCTCGTGTGACTACCTCACCTGATATGATTGACATAGCGTCGCCCGAGAGTATGGCCGTTCTTGCGTTCCAGCGGCAATGTACGGTAGGACGACCGCGACGCACCTCGCTGTTATCCATCACGTCGTCATGGAGCAACGTGAAATTGTGGAATAGCTCGACGCCAAGTGCTTGGTTTATAACGGCTTCCAGATCGAGGCCGAGAGCATCGGCAACGGCAAGACTCAGCACCGGTCGCAGTCGCTTGCCGCCACTCTCGAGGGCATAGACAATAGGCTGATAGAGGCCCTTGGGGGTCGACGGCAGGTCGAGGTTGGCAATGGCGTTTTCTATAATTTCCTGATATTCAGAAGTTGATTTCATATTTCGTTTGTAATTGATTTCAATTTTTGATTGGCGGATGCTTCGCGCTTGAGGAGGACAATCAGGCCGCCAACCAGCACGGCGCTACCGAGTGCAACGTCCCATGTTGTAGACGGCGAGCCAAGTTGGTCAATTCGATTCTCCATATATCCGGCGTTGACCAGCCACGTTGAGAGCACTACCAGACTATTGTTCAACGCATGGGCAATGACAGGGAGCCATAGCGAGCCGCTCCAATATAGCAGATAGCCGAAGAATGCCCCAAGCAACATTCGAGGAACAAATCCATAGAACTGGAAATGCACTGCGCTGAATATAAAGGCAGTAACCCAGATTGCCAGGTGTGGCGTCCCGCTTGCCGGGGTCAGCAGTCGCTGCAACGCGCCCCTAAAGAATATCTCCTCGCTGAATCCGGTCAGAATAGCCACTATTAGCAACGACATGATAAGCGAACCAACCGAACTGCCGTTAATAAGCATTTGGGTAGTTGCGTTGGCTTCCTCTTCCATCTTACGCATCGCTTGCTCGACGTCGGCCATCCACGCCGGGAAGGACATCGCCTCGTTCAGTTTCACGATATAATCGACAGCCGGAATTGCCGCAAGCACGGTCAATACCGTCAGCAGTATCATTTTCCAGTTGGGGAAAGCATCAACTTCCAGCAGACGCGCAGGGTAGCGCGAGGCAATGACAGCCGTTACGATAGCCGGGATGATAAACATGAAGATATCTTGCAACACAATGAGAATGCGCAACTTAGGCACATTCATCGTGCCCATCATCTGGCCGATAACGCTTACCATAACCATACAGAGAACAAGAGCGCACACCAACAGCATCACGCTCTTACCCATAGTTAATCTCATTTGTGGTTTCATATCTACCATCGGTTTATATTTTATGACCGGCCGGTCAAAGGCTATTTTTTGCCGAAGATTGTTTTTATAATCATGCTGCCAACTTTGCGTTCAAGGCCGGCTTTGGTTGTGGGGATACCTGTTTTGCGCGCAAATTGGCTTTTTAACTGAGTGATGCCAAGGGCTCGATTGAGAGAGAATGAAAGTCCGGGTATTTTCATAATGCAGTTTATATAAACGGTAATCAGATCTAATTTTAAAGCATTGCATTAAAGCGGGCAACGAGCGCAGGGTCACTGGTGAAGACGCCGGCCATCTCCATCGTTGCGGTTGAAGAGTCTTGTTTCTCAACGCCGCGCATTTTCATGCAGAGGTGTTGGGCATCGCAGCGGGCAATGGCGCCTTTTGCACCGGTTACACGCATAACCTCGTCGACGACTTGCTTGGTTAAGCGTTCCTGCACCTGAAGGCGACGGGCAAACGTGTCAACTATTCGAGCCAATTTGCTGAGTCCAAGCATTTTGCCATCGGGTATATAGCCAATGGAGATTTTGCCGAAAAAGTGAAGAATGTGGTGTTCACACTGGGAGTAGAATTCGATATCCTTAACGACTATCATTCCCTCGCCGTCATG
>JAFLTK010000107.1 GCA_022511505.1 Muribaculaceae bacterium | reverse complement strand
AAAAAAAGCGTGGGTATCGAACCTTTGCTCGTCCCACGGTTAGAGGCTCTGGCATCGCCCATCTTCATCGGACGAGCAACGCAGAGCCCACGCGTATATGCAACGAATGCCGATGTTACTACGGCCTCACGACCTCAAACACCGGATATCTATTACATATCCATGAGCATCTACTGTTGCTCCAGTCTTGAATGAAGATTTGAAACTGCCAGATTTCTAACCGTCAAGAACAGAAGCGTTAGTAAACGCCTTTATCAATATGCCTTTGGGATTGGTCCGAAGTCCTTTCCCGGTCGCTTACCCTCCCACGGAACACCGCTGACGGGCTCTGCTTTGGGTCAGCAATGCAAAATTAGGCGAAATTTCCGATACTGCCAAGTTTTTCTTCACAAAACAATAAACAGTCCGTGAAACAGTCCGTAAAGAAAACGGCAAGTGTAGATTTTTGATGCGGTACGCTGATTAATCGGGGGAAGATGGTTGCAGATTGGTTATTTTGTGTTAAATTTGCAAACAACACGCACGAGGCTGTGTCAAAATTGGAAGATTTGTGGGGACGCACGGTTCGTGCGCCCGCGATATCATGTTGATTACTACCTGATTATGCAGACGCGGTATGTCGCATCACTAACGGATGGTCCGGATTTTGATACAGGTCGAAGTGAGTGATTTCGTGTTGCGCTGAATGATGAATTGAATGTTATGAGTCAGAAACAGAAATATGTATATGAATTGCCAATAAAGGTGCGCGACTATGAGGTCGATGTGGAGGGTATTGTCAACAATGCCAACTATTTGCATTACCTTGAGCACACGCGCCACGAGTTTTGTGAGCAGGCCGGCCTGTCGTTCCGTCAGATGACCCGGGAGGGGCTGACGCCGGTTGTGCGTCACATCGACATTACCTATCTGTCGTCGCTGGGCCTTGGCGACACAATGATTTCGCGCATTGCTCTGGAACGCGACGGAGCACGTTTTATCTTCATTCAGGATATATATGCAGCCGACGGGATTCGTCCCGTGGTTAAGGCCCGCGTGACTATTGTATCGATTGAAAATGGCCGACTTGGTCGCGGCGACCGCATCGCCAAGGCCTTTGCGGCTTATATCAAGCCTTGCGATGATGAATGACGCCGGCAACAGCACGTTGCACGACATTGCCTTTGCGTCGCTGCGCGGGATGAATCTGGCGATTGCGCGGCAGATGGCCGAGATTGCGCCCGGCGTCGACGCGCAGCGGTTTTTCTCGATGGACGAGCGAGAACTGGAGCGTGCTTTCGGTATCAAGACGGCGGTTTTCTCATCGCAATCCCGACGCAAGGCGCTTGACGAGGCATCGCGCGAAATGGAGTGGGTGACGAAGCATGGGATAGAGTGCATCGCGTGGACATCGGCTCGATATCCGCAACGTTTGCTCGAATGTGAAGACGCTCCGTTGATGCTCTATGGCCGAGGAAATACCGACCTTGACTCTCAGGCTGTTATCTCAATCGTGGGCACACGTCGAGCGACGGTCTATGGAACATCATTTGTCGAGCGCACTGTCGCCGAACTTGTCGAGAAGTTGCCGACGGCGCCGGTCGTTGTCAGCGGTCTGGCTCTTGGCATCGACATTGCGGCCCATCGCGCGGCGCTCAATGCCGGATGTCCGACGGTCGCGGTCATGGCAACGGGGCTTAACAGCATCTATCCGGCCGTTCACCGCACCGAGGCTCGCCGCATCATCGACAATGGCGGCATGGTGTTGACCGAGTATCGCTCAATCGATGCCATCCATCGCGGTAACTTCTTGGCACGCAACCGCATAGTAGCCGGACTTGCTGACGTCACCCTCCTTGCCGAGAGCGCCGAGAAAGGGGGTGCAATCACCACGGCGCGCCTTGCCGCCGAATATGACCGCCACGTCGCCGCCCTCCCGGGACGCGCCAGCGACCGCTACAGCCGAGGGTGCAACAAACTGATTGCCGACGCCCGCGCGGCCCTTGTGCAAGACTCCGACGACATTATCGCCCTCGCCGGATGGCCCACACGGCAAAAGCCGTCGATGCCGGTGCAGCAGACCCTTTTCCCCGAACTTGACGAGAACGAGACACGCGTCGTCGAACTTATACGCACCCACGGCGAGTTGCATCAAAACGAACTCGCGGCGCTGTTGTCGCTGCCGTTTCACGTGCTTGCCGCCACTCTAATGGACCTCGAGTTCAAGCGCATAGTCGCCCAGATTCCCGGCGGAAGGTATATGCTCGTCTGAAAAGCAAGTGAACAGTTTTATGCAACATATTGTTTAATTATAAAATAATCCATCCCAAAAAGATTTGCAACCATGACACCCAAAGTAATTCCTCCCAGCGAACTGATAATCAACTCTGACGGCTCAGTGTTCCATCTCCACTTGCGCCCTGACCAGTTGACCGACCGCATCATCCTTGTCGGCGATCCCGGCCGCGTTGACCTCGTTGCCTCTTTCTTTGACGAAAAGACGTTTGAAGTCTCGTCACGCGAGTTTCACACCATCGGCGGCTTCTATCAAGGCAAGCCGATTATGTGCCTGTCCCACGGCATCGGCCCTGACAATATCGACATCGTTATCAACGAACTCGACGCATTGGCCAATATCGATTTTGAGACGCGCGAAGTTCGCGAGTCGTTCCGCCAACTGACGATGGTGCGCATCGGCACATCGGGCGCGCTCCAACCCGAGTTGCGCCTTGGCACGCCCGTTATCGCCGAGAAAGCCATCGGGTTTGACGGAGTCCTGAACTACTACGCCGGTCGAAACGACGTCGCCGACCTCGATTTCGAGCACGCCTTCACCGAGGCCGTCGGGTGGAATCCGCTGTGGGCCAAGCCCTACGTTGTCGACGCATGCCCCGAGTTGGTCGAGCGGATAGGCAAAGACGACATGGTTCGTGGCAACACAATTTCGGCAGTCGGTTTCTACGGTCCGCAAGGACGCGAACTGCGCTTGCCGCTTGCCAACCCCGACCTCAATAGCCGCATCGAGGCCTTCAGCCACAACGGCCGTCGAGTGACCAACTACGAGATGGAAAGTGCGCCCCTTCAGGGCCTTTCACGCCTTATGGGCCACAGCGCCATGACTGTCTGCTCGATCATAGCCAACCGCGTCAAGACCGAGGCAACACCCAACTACAAGACCGCCATTCACGATCTCATTGGCACCGTCCTCGACCGAATCTAACTGATTTTTGCCCGGCCGTTCAACAATCACCCGGTAAAATGTGTTTTAGGAGTAAACTGAAACTTCTAAACACACATAGTCATGAACGATTTGAATCAAGAGGCCAACGTTGCTGCACAAGTAGCAAAAGATGCCGCAAAAGTAAGCGCACAGGCAGCCGCAATGGCCGCCGAGGACAAAGCAGAGCAAGTCAAAAACGAGGCATGCGCCAAGGCTGCCGACCTCAAGGCTCAGGCTGCCGCAAAGGCTGCACAGGTCAAAGAGACCGTCAGCGAGAAGGTTGCCGGATTTGGCGACAAAGTCAAGGATCTGACTGCCAAAGGCCTTGACAAGGTGTCAGACATCGCCGGTAACATGGCCGACAATCTCAGAAACTAACTGGACCGCCTGACATTAAGAGCCGGCAATTAACATTTATTGTCAGAATCGGCTCTAAAGCAATTGGCCTATCCATAGCAGGTAGGCCGATTGTTTTGCGTTGATTATTAGCGTTTTGTTGATGGTTGAAATTCAACAAGTTAGCGCGACGGCCAACGATAACGAAAAAAAATGAGACCAAAAAGTTTGTTATCTAAGAAAATAAGTCGTAAATTTGCACCTCAAAATGTGTATTAAAGAAACGAAAAATATATTACGGCAATGAAAAGAACATTTCAACCTTCTAACAGAAAGAGAGTTAACAAGCACGGTTTCCGTGCACGTATGTCTACCCCCGATGGCCGCAAGGTGCTTGCACGCCGTCGCGCCAAGGGTCGTCTTCGTCTGACCGTCAGCTGCTCTATCGCCGGCAAGTAATCCCCTCAGCGGAACGCCAAGATACCACGCTCGCCCTCTGCCATCATCGGCCGAGGGCGAGCGTTCTCTTCTTGACGACATCTCAACAACGGTTGTCATGGTCTCGATTATACCACACGTGTCAAGCAGAAAGCAAACAAACGACCGTTCAAAACCCTTGAGCTTTAACCCTGAAACGACCAATGACGTTTATGACCTCACCGGCCGTCAGATCATCGCCAACGCAACATCTGAGCAAATCCAAAAACTCGACGCCGGCATTTACATTGTCAACGGCAAAAAGGTATTGGTGAAATAAAAAAACATTCATTCCAAGATTATACAATCAGCAGATGGGGGAACCAATCTCCCATCTGTCTGTTTTGGTAGGAAGTTTCGTAATTACGAAACTTCTTATGATTGTAATGGAATGAATTGCTTAAAGCACATGGAGGACTTTTGAAATTCTATTGACCTCTTAGCGTACTTTCACAGAAAATTGCTAAATT
>JAFLTK010000106.1 GCA_022511505.1 Muribaculaceae bacterium | reverse complement strand
ACATTCAATCTTGTTTTATTCCTACTCAAAGAGCGGTTCTCTCAAATTAAATGCAAAATTACACATTTTTTTGCGATAAAATTGTCCCCTTGGTGTCTTTTAACGTTATTTCAGTAAAAATGTCCCGCACCGAGGGGCGCGGGACATACATATAATAATGTATCAGATTATTAAAGAGCCGAAACGATGTCGCGAGTGTCGAGAGCAATCATAAGTTCCTCGTCGGTTGGAACGACGACAACCTTGACGCGAGACTCGGGAGTCGAGATAACAGTCTCGGTGCCACGGGTTTTGGCATTGAGGTCTTTGTCGACTTCAACACCGATAAAACCGAGTTTCTCGCAGACGTTCCAACGAAGCGAAGCTTGGTTTTCGCCAACGCCACCGGTGAAGACGATAACGTCGAGGCCACCCATCTCGGCGGCGTATGCACCGATGTATTTAAGGATGCGCTGCTCATACATTTCCTGACCGAGGGCTGCGCGTTCGTTGCCTTCCTTGATAGCGGCCTCAACCTCGCGCATGTCTGACGACACGCCGCTGATGCCGAGCATACCGCTCTCTTTGTTGATGATGCGCTGTAGGTCGGCCGCGCTCAGGTTGTGTTTTGTCATCAAGAAGGTGATGGCACCCGGATCAACGTCACCAACGCGAGTGCCCATCATCAGGCCCTCGGTGGGGGTAAGACCCATTGACGTATCAACGCTCTTGCCTCCTTCAACAGCGGTAATTGAACCGCCGTTGCCAACGTGGCAAGTGACAATCTTGACATCCTCAGGCTTCACTCCGAGAATCTCGCAGACGCGACCCGATACGTAGCGATGGCTTGTTCCATGGAAACCATAGCGACGAACGCCGTCCTCGGTGTAGTATTTGTAGGGAAGCGGATACATGAAAGACTTGGCGGGCATAGTCTGATGGAATGCTGTGTCAAACACACCAACCTGAGGTGTGCCGGGCATGAGGGCTTCGATAGCCTCGATGCCTGTCATGTTGGCGGGATTGTGGAGCGGAGCGATGTCATAGCACTGACGAATCATGTCCTTAACCTCGTCGGTAATCAAGACGCTCTTGTTGAACTTCTCGCCGCCGTGAACCACGCGGTGGCCAACAGCATCGATTTCGTCAAATGACTTGATACAACCCTCGACACCGTCGGTCAACAAGTTGAGAACAGCCTTGATAGAACCCTGGTGGTCGGTCTGGCCAAGTTCAAGAATCTTCTTTGAGCCGTCTTTGCTCTTATATTTGAGGAACCCGTCGGGAAGACCGATTTTCTCCACACCGCCTTCGGCCATAACGTCGCCGGTCGCGGTGTCAATCAATTTATATTTGACAGAACTACTGCCGCAGTTTAATACGAGAATTTTCATTTTATAATGGTGAAAACAGATTTGACGGATTATTTTTTAAGACCGATAGCCTGATTGCAGGTGATGATGATGGTCTTGTAGATATCTTCGGGGAAGCAGCCGCGAGAAAGGTCGTTGACGGGGGCGGCAAGACCTTGGAGGATGGGACCGACGGCCTCAACACCGGCGAGACGCTGAACGAGTTTGTAGGCGATGTTGCCAACTTCGAGCGACGGGAAAACGAGCACGTTTGCGTGGCCCGAGAGGTTTGAGTTGGGAGCCTTTGAGGCTGCAACACCGGGAACGAGGGCGGCGTCGGCTTGAAGCTCACCGTCGAGAATCAGGTCGGGGTTCATCTTGCGGGCAATCTCGGTAGCCTCGATAACCTTGTCTACGCGCTCATGCTTGGCGCTACCTTTGGTCGAGAAACTGAGGATAGCAACGCGTGGCTCCATACCGGCGATGTCGCGTGCGGTCTGGGCGGCCGATACGGCAATCTGAGCGAGTTCATGGGCAGTGGGATCGGGGACAACGGCACAGTCGGCAAATACCAATACGCCATCGGTACCAAAGGGAAGACCCTCGGGAAGGAGCATCAAGAAGGCGCCCGAAACGACGTCGATACCGGGCTGGGTTTTGATAACCTGAAATGCAGCGCGGAGCACATTGCCGGTTGTGTTCTGAGCGCCGGCAACCTGACAGTCGGCGTCACCGGCCTTGACCATCAAGCATCCAAGATAGAGAGGATTGGCAGTGGTCAGACGGGCCTCTTCCATCGAGATGCCTTTTTTCTTGCGAAGCTCAAAGAATAGGGGTGCATAGCGGTCGATAACAGCCTCGTCGTCGGGGTCAACGATAGTGGCTTTGCTTATATTGGTGAGTTTGAGGTCGCTGGCCATGTGATTAATATCAGCCGGATTACCAATCAGGATAACATCGGCAATGCCATCTGCAATGATACGGTCGGCAGCCGTCAGCGTGCGGGGCTCGGTGCCTTCGGGAAGAACCACGCGCTGGCGATTAGCCTTGGCGTTGGCAATCATTTTTTCAATGAGGCTCATGATTCAATAGATTTAATTGGTTATAAGAAGTTGAATACGTTGACTTTTAATGTAGCCACATCGACTCGACACGGCTATATACGGCAAAGGTCGTAATAATTCCGGAAATATTCAAGAAAATCGCCGAATAAATGTTCCCGGCGCATTTTTCTTTGTCGGGTTTCGGTCATTTATGGTGAACCAATTTAGCTCCGGCATTGTTATTTAATTAAAAATGTTAAATCTGTTAAAGTTATGAAAACAAGAAATCGCGGGAATAACCGCTTCAATGGCTGGCTGGTTGCCGGCGCGCTGATTCTGATTGCGCTTCTGCTCATTTGGCTGACATGGGCCGACCTTCTCGGCGATACCGATGTTGCCGCAATGATTAATCCCATTAGCCTACTGACGTTATGATTGCTTCATCCATCACTCTGACAACCTGGCTCGTCTGGGCTGTCATAGGCATTGTTGCCGGATATATGACGGGCCGACTGATAAATGACGGTCGTTTCACGTCACTGAATGTTACGATTGGCGTAATTGGCGCATTGATAGGCGGTTGGCTGTTTGTCCATTTCATGGGCACAAGCGAGAATATGCAGATTTTGTCACTTGTAACAGCCCTTATCGCCTCGGGCATCTTCCTGTGGATTCTGACTTTAATCACCGGTCGATATCGCAGCGATGACGATTATTAATCACCGTTTGAAAAATATTGTGTAATTTTGTGACTGTTATGAGTCGCAAAATTGCATATCCCAGACCTGTCGAACTTCTGGCGCCGGCGCGCGATGCCGAGATAGCCATTGAAGCCATAAAACATGGAGCCGACGCCATTTATATGGGTGCCGGCTCTCATGGCGCACGTGCCGCCGCAACCAACTCGCTCGACGATATTCGTCGCGTGGTTGAGTTTGCGCGTCCCTATCGAGTGCGAGTCTACGTCACTGTCAACACAATCATCTATGACTCTGAACTCGAGGAGGTTGAACGGCTCATCCGGCAATTATATAAAATAGGTGTCGATGCAATCATAGTCCAAGACACTGCAATTCTCGAAATGGATTTGCCCCCCATCCAATTGCATGCTTCTACCCAGATGGACACGCGCGATGCCGACAAAGCGTTGTGGCTGCATGCGGCCGGTTTTGACCGCGTTGTCGTTGCCCGAGAGTCAACAATTGACCAAATCGCGGAGATTGCCGGCGCGGTAGATACTGAGATTGAAGCTTTTGTACATGGCGCCCTGTGTGTCAGTTACAGCGGTGACTGCCGTGCCGGGTGGGTTGCACAAGGCCGTAGCGCCAATCGAGGCGAGTGTCCTCAGATTTGCCGACGTTCCTTCTCGCTTGTAGACCGTCATAACAACATTATAATCAAAGACAAGCATCTGCTTTCACTCAAAGACCTGAATCTGTCGGCCCACGTTGAGCAACTACTTGACGCCGGCGTGACCTCGCTCAAGATTGAAGGACGGTTGAAAGATGTCGGGTATGTCAAAAACACGGTAGCGGCCTATCGGCAGATTCTTGACCGTATAATTTCGCAACGTCCCGACGAGTATCGACGAGCCTCAGCCGGACGAGTCGCGTTCAACTTTCAACCTGCACTAAGCAAGGGGTTTAATCGCTCTTTTACCACATTCTTTGCCACCTCGGCCAAACCCGCCGGCAAAATGGCGTCAATCGACACTCCTAAGATGGCCGGCGAGCGCGCGGGTGTAGTGGTCGACTGCCGGGGAAAATGCCTGGTGGTGCGCGCCGATGTCGAGTTCAACAACGGTGATGGCCTTGGCTATTTTGGCCGTGACGGCATCTTTGACGGTTTTCGCGTTAATCGCGTGCAAGGCAACAAATTGTTCATTAACAAGGAGATACAAATAAAGCGTGGCACAGTATTGTATCGCAATCGAGACAAACAGCACGATGACTTAATGTCGGGCGAAACGGCATCACGAGTGATAGGCTTGTCAATGAAACTGAGGGCCATTCCCGGCGGAATATGCGTGGATTTAAGCGACGACCGCGGGTGTCATGCCTCTGTTACAATGGAAGTTGAACTCCAGCCGGCCAAGTCGCCTCAGCAAGAGGCACGCCGCCGGGTCTTCT
>JAFLTK010000105.1 GCA_022511505.1 Muribaculaceae bacterium | reverse complement strand
GACAAAGAGGTCGGTCAATGTGACGTCGTCGCCACCGTTGTCAACAAACATTTGCTGAGCCTCGGCTGCAGGGCCATATTGCTCGAGACCGGTGTAGGCTGATGAAACTTTTGAGTAGATGTTCCACTTCTCGGGGTTAACCTTAAGTGCGTTCTGATAGGCATCAAGGGCGCCTTGATAGTCCTTGCTGTCATAGAGGGCGTCGCCGTAGGTGGTGTAGTCGTTGGCTGTGAATTCGGCGCCGGGGGTGCCAAACAGTTTCTGACCGGCGGCTATGGCGGCGGGGAGGTTGCCGAGTTCATACTGGTTGAGCATCACCATGCGCTGCATGTAGGGGTTGTTGGGGTCGGCAGCAAGTACCTGATTAGCAACCTGGAGCGACTTCTCATAGTCCTTACCGAAGTAGAGGAGGCCCGAGTAGCGCTGCTCGTCGCGCTGGAAGTGGTTGGGGTTGGCCATGTATTTGCCATACTGCTCGGCAGCGCGGGTAAACTGGTTGTTGTCATAATATTTCTCGGCGAGTTCGCGCTGTGCAAGAGCCGAAGTGGGGAGTTGGTTGTTGAGTTCGATGAGTTTGTCGATGGCAAACTTGGGGTTGACCTTGATATACACGTTGGCATATTTCACGTATGCCTCGGGGTTTACGATACCTTTGTCCTGGTCATAGGTGATAGCCTGCTCATAGAGACCGGCAGCCTTACCGGGGTCGTTGGTGACCATATCGCCTTGAAGAACGTAGACGGCGCTCTCGAGGTTCTTAGAAGCCTTCATTGCGTTCTTGATATTGCTGTCGATTTCCTTGGCATAGGTAACGGGGTCTACGTTGTAGTAGGCGCGAGCAACGGCAGCCATGACCTTGGCATCCTTGCCACCGAGTTTGAGGGCCTGCTTGAACTCATCTTGAGCGGTTTTCTTGTCACCGGCGGCGAGTGCAATCTGGCCGAGGCCAACGTAGTTGTAGGCACAGTCGGGGTTGGCGCTTACGCCCTTGTTAAAGAACTCTTTGGCGCTCGCGGTTTTGCCATCGCGCAGGTCGATTGAACCAAGATAGAAGTAGGAGAGAGCCTTGTCGGTCGACGGCTCGTTGAGCGTTTTGTTGAGGATTTCCTGAGCGTCCTCAAAACGGTCGGCGTTGTAGTAATCGATACCGTCCTGGTATCCACCCTGAGCAAACGCGCTAAGCGCGCCGGCGCCCAGTAACAGCGAGAATAAGAATTTAAATTTCATTCTGGATTGGTTTATTTGTTTGTTATGATTTTTAGAAGATATATAATTTAGATTTTGCAAGCAAGAGATGGTTTAATTTGGTGTTGTTGATGTTGGGACAATAACAACAGTAAGAACAACGACAACAATAAAAACACATTATTATATATACAACGGAAGAGCGAGACAAAATATTACCGACCGGGCCCGCAGAAATTGCGAGCCCCGCCGGCCTGTAAGGCTAATCAAGGGAAACCATTCGTGGAGTGACGGTAGCGGGGAGCACGCCGGTCATCTGGATGATTTTCTGGCCGATAAAGCCGGTCACAAAGACATAGAAATTTGACCCGGCGGTTCCACCTGTAGCCACGGTTGTCATATATATCGAGCGGAACAGGGGATATGAACCGTCGAAGATATAGGCCTGGTAGGGCTTATAGGCAACAACCTGGTCGGGACCGCTGACTTTAAGCACCTTGACGCGGTTGTCAAAGTCGAGTGTGGTCGTGTCGCTCGCCTGGGCCTCACGCGCGAGTTCCTCGGTCGATTTCTCGGCATGGTCCATGTCGCTTGAAATCCAACTGACGCCGATGATACCGATTGCACGGGGATTGTTGGCAACTGCTTCAAATACCTCCTTGTTGCTCTTTTGTGCAAAAACGTTGGGACCGAAGTCGCCACCGTTGAGCAGCGAGTCGCGCATATATTTAACTGTGCTTGAACCCTGATGGTCGAAGACAACGTCAATTTTGCCAAGTTTATTGGGCTCAATCTCTCCCCATTCGGTTACCTTACCCGACAGAATCTCGCTGAGTTCCTTGGTTGAGAGTTGCTCGATTGTGTTCTTGGGATTGACAATCAAGGCAAGAGCGTCGACGGCAATCTTGCGCTCGCGAACGTTCTTCTTGTTGCTTTTAAGATAGTCTTTTTCTTCGGTAGTCAGCGGGCGGGCGATGACAATCGTGCGAACGTCGCCAAGGTCAAGAAGCGAGTCGACGGCAGCCTTCTCGGTGACGTAGTAGGGCATGACGTTAAACTTTGGATAACTGTATTCAAAGACATCGATTTCCTGCTGGAGGATTTTCTCGAACGAGTCGTCACATGCCACGATGGCAAGCGCCGGGCCGTTGTCTTTCTCCTTTTTGTCAGAGCATGCGCTCAGTGCAATCGAGAATAAGGCAACAGCCGGGAGCCAGTAAAGAGTTTTGAACAGACGGTTCATATTTTGTTGGTTTATTGGATGTTATAGGTAAGGGATGTTATTCGATACCATTGTCATCGTCATAATATCTGACAAACTTGACCTGACGATAGGCACGCCAGATGCCGTAGAGGACAAACGCAACGCCGGCAACCCAACGCAGCCAGTCCCAGCCACCGGAAAAGCCGAAGAAGTTAATAAAACACAGGACACCCATTCCGATGTAAATCAGAATCATCACGATGCCAAAAATTGTTCCTACGGTGTTACGACCGTTAATTCTCTTGGTGCTCATAAATGTAAATCTTTAAAACGTTAAATAAATTTTGTTATATCAATTTAACACTTAACCGGGAGCAAAGTTCACCGGCAGCACGTTTATTTTTGATGTTGTTGATGTTGTTGGTTGGAGAGGTGGGATAATCTGTAAAATTCAACTTGTGCGAAGCGAAAGTTGAGTTTTACAGGTGTAAAGTTAAAGAAAATTTTGGGAATAGAAAAAATATTTGGAGTATTTTCAATTTTTAACTGAATAAATGGCAAAAAACGGGGAGAAATGGCTAAATTTGCGATAATGAAAGAAGCACCACTGGCCGAGCGATTGCGTCCGCAGACGCTCAGCGACTACATAGGACAGGAGCACCTCGTTGGCGACGGCAGTATAATCCGTCGCATGATTGACACCGGCAATGTGTCGTCGTTTATCCTTTGGGGGCCTCCCGGCGTTGGCAAGACCACGCTTGCGCGGATTATTGCCAACACCATTGACGCGCCGTTCTACACCCTCAGCGCCGTCCACTCGGGGGTCAAGGACGTGCGCGATGTCATTGAAAAGTGTCGGCGCGACGTTCAGAGCATGTTTACTCGCGGGCGTCCCGTTCTGTTTATCGATGAAATCCACCGTTTTAATAAGTCTCAACAGGATAGCCTCTTAGGTGCGGTTGAGAGTGGTATTATTACGCTGATTGGCGCAACGACCGAAAACCCGTCGTTTGAAGTAATCCGTCCGCTGTTGTCACGCGCTCAGGTATATACCCTCAAGCCACTCGAGGCTCCCGAGTTGACTCGGCTGATGGAACGCGCCCTCAGTAGCGACGAGCGTCTCAAAAGCCGACAGGTAGATGTGCGCCAAACCACGGCGCTATTCCGATTTGCCGGTGGCGACGGGCGTAAGTTGCTGAATATCCTCGACTTGCTCGACCGTTCGACACCCGAGGGGGAGACGATTGTCATCGACGACGCCACCGTCACCAACCGCCTTCAGGAGAACCCTGCCGCATACGACCGCAACGGCGAGATGCACTATGACATCATCTCGGCCTTCATCAAAAGCATCCGCGGCAGTGACCCCGATGCAGCCATCTACTGGCTAGCGCGCATGGTCGATGGCGGCGAGGACCCCGAGTTCATCGCCCGTCGCCTCGTCATCCTCGCCTGTGAAGACATCGGCCTTGCCAATCCCAACGCTATGTTGCTCGCTAACGCCACCTTTGACATACTTCGCAAAATCGGCTGGCCAGAAGGTCGCATCCCCTTGGCCGAGTGTGTCATCTACCTCGCCACGTCCCCCAAAAGCAACAGCGCCTATATGGCTATTAACAATGCCCTCGCGCTCGTCAAAGAAACAGGTAATCAGCCGGTTCCGCTCCACTTGCGCAACGCCCCTACGTCGCTGATGAAAGAAATGGGATATGGTCACGATTATAAGTACGCCCACGACTACAAAGACAACTTTGTCAAGCAGTCATTTATGCCCGAAACCCTGGGCCACCACCAATTCTGGACACCGGCCGATAATCCCCAGGAGGCGCGAATGGCCCAACTGCAATCCACGCGCTGGGGCCGCCAAGACCCCGAGCAGTCAGGCGATTCTAATTAAACCAATAAACCTTTAACCGGTCTAAAGAATAGACAACCAAATTAATTATAGTATATGAAGAAATTTATCCTTGCAACGCTCATCGCCGCGTTCAGTGTCTTTGGAGCAAGTGCAACCGTGCTTGGCGACATTGTGGCCAAAATCAAAAACGTTCCCGGAGCGTTCGTTGCCGAGATGCGCCCCGAGTTTGCCCCCAATGGCCTCCCCATCGAGTCGGGTTATATCATGAGCCTGCCCCAAGGAGCTGAGGCTCCCATT
>JAFLTK010000104.1 GCA_022511505.1 Muribaculaceae bacterium | reverse complement strand
TCTTTGCCGCTGATGACACGCAACAACGTGCTCTTACCGGTACCGTTCTTGGCCACAACGCCAATTTTGTCGCCCTCATATATCCCGAGGGTCACGTCGCCAAAGAGCAGGCGGTCGCCATAACTCTTGGTCAACTCCTCAATTTGCATCAAACTTGCCATATCTGTATATTCAACTCTCGCTGCGCTCGAGTTGAAGTTTAAAGTTTATTAATTCAACTTTCACTTCGTTCAAGTTGAAGTTTAAAGTTTAGAGTTTAATGGTTTATCACTCTTCGATAACAACAATAACAACAATAACGACATCAACAACTATTGCTGTTCCTTGACGATGCCGCGGCGATAGGCGGCGAGCAGTCGGTCAAGGTCGCGAACCTGAGTTGCGAGTTCCTTGCCCTTGTCGGTGTCGCGAACATAGAGGCGGTTGGCTTTATACTCGCTCAGCACGATGTTTGATATAATATCCTGGCCCTCTTCGATAGCCTTGGCCTGTGACTCAAACGGCTCGTGCTCAACGAGTTGGAAGCCGCGCGAGTGGTAGACCAACGTGTAGCCCGCGATACCGGTTTCGCGCTGATAGGCACGCGAGAAACCGCCGTCAATGACCAGCAACTTGCCGCCGGCCTTGACCGGGTTTTCGCCCTTGAGCGTCTTGACGGGGACGTGGCCGTTGATGACGTGCGACCCCTCGGTAGGCAAACCAAATTCAATCAGGATGTTATCGATAATCTCGGGATTGTCGTGCAGCGTGAAATAGGCGCCGCGCTCTTCGTGGTGGGTAGCCTTGTCGGCAATCAGATAACGCTCAAATGTCGACATGCGCGACTTGCCAAACAATGGCGAGTCGGGGCCACACCACAGGTACCACATATAGTCAATCGACCCTTGTTTGTCGGGCTCGTCGCCACCGCGACGACATGCAACTTGCACTAACTCGTCAATGCGGTCAAACAATTTTTTGCCGGCATACTTCTGCCCCATCACCTCGACCGCCTTAAACGAGCCGTCGTCGTTCAGCGGAATCGACGCGTGGAACATCAGATTATTGTTGCGCGCAAGATACAGCGAACCGTGGCGCAACAGGCAATAGACATGCTTGTGCAGTTTCTCGCTGTTGACAATATTGTTATGTAACTGCTTGACAATCTTTTCCTCCTCGGGCGTGAGACGATAGGGGTCGTCGGGGTCAATCGTCGGGAACGATGTTTCGAGCAGCGGATACTCCTTGCCGTCGATTGTAGCGGTCCCGGCCTGCTTGTTGATGGTGCCGAGCAGACGGCGGTCGTCCATCAGATACTCGGGGTGGGCTGCAATCAGTTGTCCCTCGAGTTTCCACTGGATGACAGTTATCGCCTTGTGCATCTGGGCGATTATGTATTTCTCCTTGTCGGTAAACACGCGGCCGTTGGCTCCGAGGCGCGGCATGTATATCTCCAGTTCGGCATCCTTGTAGGTCTCCATGGCCATCGTTGCGAGCGGGAGCATATTGATTCCATATCCCTCCTCAAGTGTCTCCATGTTGCCATAGCGCAGCGAGATTCTCATCACGTTGGCGATACAGGCGTCATTGCCCGCAAAGGCGCCCATCCACAGGATGTCGTGATTGCCCCACTGGATGTCAAAGTCATGGTAATCACAGATGGTATCCATTATAATATGTGCGCCCGGGCCGCGGTCATATATGTCGCCGATGATGTGCAGCGAGTCGATGGCGAGACGCTGAATCAGGTTGCACATTGCGATAATAAAGGCGTCGGCGCGCCGCGTGGTGATTATCGTCGCGATGATTTTGTTGAAATAGGCATGCTTGTTGATGTCGCCGTCGGTCTCGTGGAGCAACTCCTGAATGATGTAGGAGAAATCCTTGGGCAATGCCTTGTTGACCTTTGAACGGGTGTATTTTGACGACACGCTTTGGGCAACTTTGACCAGACGGTTGAGGGTGATTTCATACCATTCACCCATGTCGTCCTCCTCAGCCTTGACAAGCTGCAACTTCTCCTGAGGGTAGTAAATCAGGGTACAGAGGTCTTTCTTGTCGGCGTCGCGCAGCGTGTTGCCAAAAATTTCATTGACCTTGCGTTTTATCGTGCCCGACGCGTTTTTCAGAACGTGCTGAAATGCTTCATATTCGCCGTGGATATCGGTCAGAAAATGCTCGGTTCCTTTGGGTAGGTTCAGGATTGCTTCAAGGTTGATAATCTCGGTCGACGCCGCGGCGATTGTCGGGAACTGGCGGCCGAGCAGTTGCAGATAGCGCTCGTCGGCCTCGAGTTCGACCGTCGGGTAATGGACGTGCTGTAGATGGGGTGACATGCTGTTTAATCTTTGAGAAACAGATGATTGCGTGGTTATTTCAGTTGAGTTTTTATCCAGTCGAGATGGGCGCGCTCGGTGGCGTCCGATGCCCAGTGCTCGTTGATGGGCGTCACGCGTGCCTCCTTGGGAGCGGTGATGACGTTATAGGTTGCCCATGAGGTTGTTGGCGGGCAGGTGTTGTCGTTATATCCCCAGGTCATAAACACGGGGCACGTCAGTTGACGGGCGAAATTGACAACGTCATAGTAGGCCATCGTTTGGCGCTTCTCGGAGGTATCCATGCCGGGAATTTTGGAGAAATGGGGATAGCCGTCGGCACGGTTGGCCGTGTAGCCGGCCATGTCGGCAAGCGCGGGATAATTTGCTACACAGGCATTTACGCGATTGTCGAGTGCCGCCGTGACGATTGCCAATGCCCCGCCCTGGCTGCCGCCCTGAACGATGACATTCTTGCCGTCCCACTCGGGCAGTGACGTCAGCATATCGATGGCGCGAACCATCCCGAGGTAGACCCACTTCATGTAGTAATTATCCCGATCATCGAGGTTGTTGGTCAGATAACCGTTGGACGACGCGTTGAAGGCATTGGAGATTTCGTTGAACTGCTCGTCGCTCATCTCGGGGTTAAGACCGTGAATCTCAAGTTCCAAGCGTATGATTCCATTCTCGGGATAATAGCGGTGGCGCAGGGGGTCCTTAATCGTCTTAATGCCGGCGCCGGGAGGACAAAGCACCACGGGGCAACTTCCCGGTTCGGCGTCGACCGGCATAAACAGGTAGCCATAAACGGCCTTGCGGCGTGAGTTAACGTTGATTTTGACCAGATAGGCGTTGAAATCGTCGGTCGAATAGCGCTCGATAGGCGTAACAGTGTAACTAAGAGGCACTTTGGCCAACTCGGCAAGGTTGTTGTCCCAAAACGTTTTAAAGTCGGCCGGCAACTCGGTGACCGGCTCAATCTTCTCGGGCGAGAAGCCGACCTTGACGTGGTGGGCGGTTGTCGAGCCGTCGACCGTTGCTTTAAGGCGGCAATCACGGAAACCGGGTGTCGTCATCGTTCCGAGGTCGACCGTGGCACGGCCATTTTTCAGCGTGACCGTCCCGGTCTTGTCGGCCGCCATCAAGTCGCCACCGATGGCATACTCAACCTCAACGCCATCTACCGGGATACCGTATTTATACAACTGCACCTCAACCTTGGCGTCATCGCCGGTCGTGTAGTTCCAATCAGCGTGGTCGGGAACCGTTACCCACAGATAATCACCACGATAAGGATAATTCTCAGCAAAAGCCGCGACTGTTGCAATCACGACCGAGACAAACAGAAGTGCAAGACGTTTTTTCATGGATATAATTTTTTCACAAAATTACAACAAATTTCAGCAATCTCGCGGTAATTCCCTATAAATCTTGATATATCTCGACTTACCGTGACTTATCGCGAAATTGCTGTGCTTCTCCTCGTCCGATTTCAATACTTATCGCCGAACGAGGCGTTGAGGACGCGCGTTAACTCGACCTTGGGCATGAAGCCTACGTGGGAGTCGACAACGCCGTTGGGGAACACGACGGCTACACACGGGATGGCGTCGATGCCAAACGATGCAGCGGCCGCCGGGCACAGGTCAACGTCGACCGACACAAAGATTGCTCTTCCCGCCATCTCACCGGCAACCTCGTGGAAAATGGGGCTGAACTGACGGCACGGACCACACCACGTCGCGTTGAAATCTATGACTACCGGCTTGTTGCCAATTGCCTTGATTTCGCCAGACGGCGAGACACTAATCAGTTGGTCCAGACGGTTTTGATTGGCAGTAATGACACTACCCGTAGCCTCGGCTTCTTCAATTACTGGATTATCGGTTTCCTCTGATTTGGCCGAATTGCCACAACTCGCAACGACAGTCAGTGCCATCGTCACGGCTATTAATTTAATACATTTCTTCATATCATTACTTTTTTGATACATATTATATAACCGCTCGGGCAATAGAATGGTTTATCAGCAAACGTCAAAGCGGGGCGAACGGTCATGTTGACCGTCGCTCCGCTTCGCTATATTTCAGGCAGTCGCGTTATGCAAGCGCGTCCTTGAGGGCCTCGTTTGTGCCGTGAACAGCCTTAGCGCTCTTGGCAAAGAGTTCCTTCTCGGCCTCGTCGAGTTCAAACTCAACAATCTTCTCGATACCACCCTTGCCAAGGATACAGGGAACGCCGATGCAGAGGTCTTTCTCGCCATAC
>JAFLTK010000103.1 GCA_022511505.1 Muribaculaceae bacterium | reverse complement strand
GCAACGTCATCCCGGGCGTGGCGATTGCAACCGCCCTCATGCCGCCGCTCTGCACCGTCGGCTACGGTCTGGCTACGTTCCAGCCCACCTACTTCCTCGGGGCCGCCTACCTGTTCCTAATCAACTCGGTCTACATCGCCCTGGCCACATTCATCGGCATCAAACTGATGAAATTTGCCCCCGTGTCGACCACCGACCCCGAGCGCGCGCGCCGCGTCCACCGCACCATCTACTCCATCGCTATCATCGTCATGCTCCCCAGCATCTACCTGACATGGTCGATGTTGCGCCAGGCCAATTTCAGCACACGCGCCAGCAAATTTGTCTCCACCGAGTGTGTCTTCCCCGACACCCAGGTGCTTTCCCATTCCACATCCATCAAAGACGGCCAAAAGACAATCGACATCACCATCATCGGCCGCCCGATGCCTATAGACTCGCTTGAGCTCGCCCTGTCGTCACGCCTGCAATACTACGGGCTGCAGGGAACTCACCTTAACATTTTCCAGGGCACCGGCATGGTCGGCAGGCCAAATGAGGAACAAAGCAACGACCTGAAAAACATCTACACGATTGCCCAGTCGACAATCACCACCCAGCAGAGTGTCATAGACTCGCTGCGCATGGTCATCGCCACGCGCACTGCCACCGACGACCTCGCCACCGAGATTTCGCCCGAATTGAAGGTCGTCTGTCCCCAGTTGAAGGAGATTGCCATCACACGCGCCCTATTCAGCGAGGTCGACTCGGCCGGACGCGTCGACACATTTAATATAGCGCTCGTTGGCTACTCGAGACCCGTCACCCCGGCCCAGACCGAGCACCTGCGCGAATATCTCGAGGCTCGACTGCACCACCGAGTGACCATCATCAACGTCGGTAACAGCCTCAAGCAATAATGAAAGTTGTACTGCTCAGCCACAGCGATACGCGAGGCGGTGCGGCGATTGTCACGCGCCGACTGATGGACGCCCTCCGCGCCGAGGGGGTCGACGCCCGCATGGTTGTGTTCGCCAAAACAAGCGATAGCGACAACGTCAGCCTCGCCTCAACCGCCATGCGTCGCCGCGTCGCTTTCCTGGCCGAGCGTGCCGACATTTTCGCCCACAACGGCTTCAACCGAGCCGACCTGTTCAAAGTCTCGACCGCCCGCACCGGCGTCCCCGTCGACCGACATCCGTGGGTACGCGAAGCCGACATCGTCGTCCTCTCGTGGATAAATCAGGGGTTGCTGTCGCTCGACGGCATCGCCCGGATTGCCGCCCTCGGCAAGCCTGTCGTCTGGACGATGCACGATATGTGGTGCATGACCGGCATCTGTCACCACGCGCTCGATTGCACGGCCTACGAGCGGGAGTGTGGCCGTTGCCCCTTCCTCGGCAGCAGGCGCCCCAACGACCTGTCCCACAAGACTTGGCGCCTTAAGCGACGCCTTTATGACGAGGCGCCAATCACGTTTGTAGCCGTGTCGCGGTGGCTCGCCGACCTCGCGCGCCGCAGTTCGCTGCTCGCCAACCGCCCTATCGAGGTCATCCCCAACGCCTTCCCCGTCGACCGATATATCACGCGCCCAACCACGTCGCCTGCCGACCTCGGGTTGCCTGCCGACCGTGACATCATCCTCTTTGGCGCCGCACGGCTCGACGACCCCATCAAGGGCCTCGACATCGCCGTCGACGCCCTCAATCATCTGCACGACGACTATCCCGCCGTTGCTGCCAAGGCTACCGCAGTGTTCTTTGGCGACATACGCAACCCGGAGTTATTCAGCCGATTGCGACTCGACTACCGCCGGCTCGGTCCCGTATATGACCCCGAGCGTTTACATCAACTCTATGCTTCGGCCAAGGTCGTCCTGTCGACGTCGCTGCGCGAGACACTGCCGACGACCCTCATCGAGGGCCAGGCCGCCGGATGCTTCCCCGTCACCTTTGGCGAAGGCGGACAGCGAGACATCGTCACCGGCCCCGCCAACGGCTACATCGCCCGCTACATGGACGCCCGGGACGTTGCCGCCGGGATTGCCCACGGGTTGACCGCCATCGTTGACCGCGACGCCCTACACGCCGACGTCGAGCGCCGTTTTGGCCGCCACGCCGTCGCCACTCGCTATATCTTTCTTTTTAACAATCTTTTATCCAACAAATAACCACCATGAAACGCTATTGCCTCACCCTCGACCTCGTCAACGACCCCGACCTCATCGCCCAATACCGTCACCTCCACTCTCCCGAAGGCATCTGGCCCGAAATACCCGAAGGCATCAAAGCCGTCGGCATCACCGGCATGGACATTTATCTGCTTGACACACGCCTGTTTATGATACTCGAAATGCCCGACGACGTAGACCGCGACGAGGCAATGGCACGCCTCGCCACCCTCCCCCGTCAGCAAGAATGGGAAGAAACCGTCGGACGTTGCCAGCAGTGCGACCCCGACGCCACCAGCGCCGGCAAATGGCAACTCATGCAGCAAATCTTCACCCTCGCCGCCCACTAATTCCCATTATGAAAGGAATAGGCCCGATGCCCGGGTGGCTCGCAATCATTTGCATAATAACATCTTCAGCTATAATTTTGACAGAGAAACCAATCGTTGGTATTAATAACCATGTTTGAACGAAGAAAGACGATAACTATTAACGGTGTTTCCTTCAATATGATTCTTGTTGAAGGAGACAAATTCAATATTGGCAACAAACAAGTTGAATTAAGTGACTTCTATATTGCAGAGATTCCTGTAACGCAAGAACTTTATATGGCAGTTATGAGATCGGCACATACCTGTAGTCATAATATGATGCCAGATAATTTCGACTATCTTCATCCAAATTCCGGGATAATACATTATGGATTTATTCCATCAACTAAACATACAAATGAGACTTTTGAAGAACAACAAAAAAGGCTCAATAGCGAGATGCGGGAAAAATACGAACGAGAATCAAAAGAACGCGACAGAATTCTTAATCTTGCAAAATCGTTGCCGGTTAACAATATTTCATGGTTAGAATCAATTACGTTTATTAAGAAACTAAGCTCGTTGACCGGTCTAAATTTTGCGTTGCCGTCGTTTGAACAATGGTATTTTGCAGCATCTGGTGGAATAGAATCTAAAGGATACAAGTATCCCGGATCTGATGATGCTAACACCGTGGGTCATTTCCACAAACTCTCTAAAAATGAATTTCACCCCGAAGTATATGAAATGACGGGAGAAGGCGATATTTCAGAAGATAGAAAACCGGCTTCTTGTTGGTATGAAAAGCCCATGTGCTATCAGCCCAACGAACTGGGTATCTATGATATGGCAGGATTAGTATATGAATGGTTGGACGAAGCCGGAAAAGTCATAGGAGGTTCATTTAACAGCGATCCTGATAAGGTTATGCGTAGTCGAAATTATGGTTATACCTCGGTTATAAATGGCACAGAATTAGCAAATGAATATTATGATTTCAATAGTTTTTCAACGCACAATATCTCGCGACCTCTTTTTGGTTTACGTTTAATCTTGACAAGAGCAGAGAAAGAATATATTATTCCATCGGCACCTTCTGTAGTAAGTCATGTTAGTGAAAATGAGCAAAAAATAATTAGCATGATTACAGAAAATCCACAATTTGGGTTAACACGTATAATCATTGCAAACAAGTATGTGAAACCACGTACTATGCAGAACAGGCTTCTACCCCGCGACCCTTACGCATTCAGTAGATTTGAAGGGAATATCTATAATGTTTATTTGTGTCCACAAAATCTTACTTCTTTCATTGGAAACTGCTTTAACCAATTTCCGTCACGAAGAGCATTTGTTAAAAATTGCAAAGACCAATTTATACAATTGCTATTATTGTTAGATGAGAATGGCTATAACCTCTTGGTTCATGATAGTTTAGGGTTAGATTTGATCAATGATTCACGTTTTTCAGTATTTGATCCTAATTTAGCCTCATATGATTTTGGAAATAGAATAAATAAAAAATTACAGGAGGCATGTTCTAAATTACAGTTTATTACTAACAATAATGATTTTTCACGCAATGTCGTATTTATTGAAGTTAGAGACACCTTAAACGTAGATCGATTCATTAGTGCAGATAAAGAATGGATTTTTACCGTCGGAAATAGTCCAAAGACAATACTGCATAATCAAATTACTCGAATCACATTGAATTGTTGCTGTAATTTCAATAGCACTGAAAATGATTTTGCCGGATGTCAGTATTCAAAAAATTTTCAGTCAAAAGGGATTGTAAGATTCATGCGTGAAAATATATTGTTGACTCACACTCGTTTGAACACTGAAAAGTTTGATAATACTGTTAGAGTCAACTCATTGTTTTGTAAACAGAACAAAGGAGGAATTTATGAATATAACTATCCAGAGTCTTCCGGGAAATATGCTATACAAGACGAGAGATTTTATGTTCTGCCCCAACTTGTATTTGAAGAATGGAAGGCAATGTTTGAAAATACTTGAATCATGATTCCAATCGCTTTGCGATTGCTAAGATAGCGGTATTTCTTGTTTCATAGATATGTGGGGTGTAGTAAAAAATCGCCGTAATTAATTGAATTACAGCGATTTGCGTTAATTTTGTCGGGGTGACAGGATTCGAACCTGCGACCACCTGGTCCCAAACCAGG
>JAFLTK010000102.1 GCA_022511505.1 Muribaculaceae bacterium | reverse complement strand
GGAAAAACACTCCGTTTCAAAGCTCATCGGTGCGCCTCCGGGATATATCGGCTACGACGATAACAGCGGCGGTCAGCTCTCCGAAAGGGTCAGAAGAAAGCCTTACAGCGTAGTCCTTTTTGATGAAGTTGAAAAGGCTCACCCCGACGTGTTCAATATCCTCCTCCAGGTCATGGACGAGGGCCGACTGACCGACAGCCTCGGCCGACGCATCGACTTCAAGAACACCATTATTATCATGACCTCCAACATCGGTACTCGCCAACTCAAAGAATTTGGCTCGGGTGTTGGTTTCACCACCCGCCCCGTCGACAAGGAGTTCAGCCATGGTGTCCTCCAAAAGGCACTCAACAAAGCATTTTCGCCCGAGTTCCTCAACCGCATCGATGATATTGTCATGTTTGAACCGCTCTCAAAGGAGGCTATTTTCAAGATTATCGACATCGAGCTCGCCGGCTTCTACAAGCGCATCAACACCCTTGGCTACAAGCTCAACATCAGCGATGCCGCCAAGAACTTCATCGCCGAGAAGGGTTATGACGTCCAGTTTGGAGCACGACCCTTGAAGCGCGCCATCCAGAAGTATCTTGAGGATGCTCTCGCTGAACTCATCATCGACACCACCCTCGAGCCGGGCGACGAAATCATCGTTGACTATGCCGACGGAGCCGAGACAGTCACCATGACAATCAAAAAGCCTGAAAAAGCCGACGAGCCTGAACAGCCGGCTACGACCGACGGCGAATAATTGTTAAAAGTGACAAAATGTCACTAAATGTCACACCTGCGGGTGTGGCATTTTCCTTACTTATTTGTTATTTTAATTGAAGATATTTCTATTGTTGTTATTGAGACAACAACATTAACAACATCAACAACATTAACAACATCAACAACATTAACATCAATAACAACACCAACAACTGATTATAAAACCAAAATCAAGAAAATATATGTCCAAGCAAACAGGTAAAATAGGAGTTACGACCGAGAATATTTTCCCGGTCATCAAAAAATTCCTTTACAGCGACCACGAAATTTTCCTCCGCGAACTCGTTTCAAATGCAATCGATGCAACCCAAAAACTGAAAACCCTTGCTTCCTTTGGCGAGTTCAAGGGCGAGTTGGGCACACTCAATGTCAAGGTAGCTGTCGACAAAGAAGCCGGGACACTGACGGTCAGCGACCGCGGTATCGGCATGTCGGCCGACGATATCGAGAAGTATATCAACCAGATAGCTTTCTCGGGTGCCGAGGAGTTCCTCAACAAATACAAAGACAAAGCAGCCTCAATCATCGGCCATTTCGGACTCGGTTTCTACTCGGCGTTCATGGTCGCCAAGAAAGTGGAAATCCGCTCGCTGAGTTACCGCGAGGGTTCCAAGGGCGTTCTGTGGAGCTGTGACGGTTCTCCCGAGTACTCGATGGAAGAACTCGACCGCACCGACCGTGGTACCGACATCGTCCTCTATCTCGACGACGACAGCAAGGAGTTCCTCGAGCAGACTCGAGTCGACACTCTGCTCAAAAAATATTGCCGTTTCCTCCCCGTCCCCGTCATTTCGGGCAAAGAGCAGGAATGGAAAGACGGCAAGATGGTCGACACTGAGCGCGACAAGGTTGTCAACAGCACCGAGCCTACGTGGACCAAGAAGCCGGCCGACCTCACCGACGACGACTACAGTGACTTCTACCACGAACTTTATCCCGGACAGGAGGATCCCCTATTCTGGATTCACCTCAACGTCGATTATCCCTTCAACCTGACCGGTATCCTCTAGTTCCCCAAAATCAAGAGCAATCTCGACATCCGCAAAGACCGCATCCAACTCTACTGCAACCAGGTCTTTGTGACCGACTCGGTAGAAGGTGTCGTCCCCGAGTTTATGATGCTCCTTCAGGGCGTTATCGACTCGCCCGATATCCCGCTGAATGTCTCGCGCAGTTACCTCCAGAGCGACACTGCCGTCAAGAAAATCTCTGGCTACATCACCAAGAAAGTCGCCTCGCGTCTTGAGGAAATTTTCAAGAGCGACCGCACTGACTTTGAAGCCAAATGGGATGACATCAAAATTTTCATCCAGTATGGCATGCTGACCGACGAGAAATTCTGTGACAGCGCCATGAAGTTCATGCTCCTCAAAGACACCGAGGGCAAATTCTACACCCTCGAGGAATATCGCGCGCTCATCGAGCCGTTGCAGACCGATAAAGACGGCAATCTCGTCTATATCTACACCAACGACCCCGTTGCCCAATACAACTACATCCAGGCAGCCAACGGCCGCGGTTACAACGTGTTGTTGCTCGACGGACAACTCGACAGCCACTTTATCGGCATGCTTGAGAGCAAGTTGGAGAAATCGCGCTTTGTTCGCGTAGACAGCGACATCGTTGACCGCCTTATCCCCAAAGACGAGGATAAGCAATCCGACATCACCGCGGCTCAGCGCAACATGATGACCACCATCTACCGCTCGCAGATACCATCGGTCGACAACGCCGAGTTCATCGTCCAGTTTGAAGCCCTCAACGCCGAGGCCAATCCCGTCCTTATTACCCAAAACGAGTACATGCGACGCATGAAAGAGATGGCAGCCATGCAACCCGGCATGAGTTTCTATGGCCAATTGCCCGATAGCTACAATCTGATTGTCAACACCGAGAGTCCCGTCATCAAGAAGATTTTCGCCGATGCCGATGCCGCTGTTGCCAACAAGGTTGCACCCGCCGCGGCACGCGTTGACGAAAACAACGCCAAGATTGCCGAAATTCGCAAAGAAGCGACCGACGGCAAACTCAGCGACGAGCAACAGGGCCAGGTTAAGAATCTCGAGGAAACTATCGAAAACGCCCGTCACGAGCAGGAAACAATCCTTGGCGAGTATGCCTCGGCCAACCCGCTTGTCAAGCAGACCATCGACCTTGCACTCCTTGCCAATGGCCTCCTCAAAGGCCGCGAACTGAGCGACTTCATCTCCCGCTCAATTAAACTGTTATAATTCTATTTTGAATATACAATTTTCAGCCCTTCGCCGATTCCCATCGGCGAGGGGCTTGCTCTTACAACACAGACTTTAAAATTTATGTCAGAAATATATCTTTTATCACCCCTCCTTCTTCTATATAAACTTTTAAACTTCAATGCTCGCCTGAGCGAGAGTTGAATATTATGCAGTCACCGTGGCCATCGTATCGCGATTGACATAGTCCCGAATCATGACATAATAAATCATTTGCATCGGACTGAGAACCGATTCCGGCGATTGCCCGAAAAACATCTCTGCAGTTAGAGCGCCGGCAATCTTCTCGCGTAACGACTCGGGTAACGAATTGATGGTCTTTATCACGCGCGGGCTGATGAAAAACGATGAACTGTTCATATTACTGTCTTCTTAAGGATTGAAACTATCTCAAATAACATCTCGATTTTTGATGTTGCAAAACTAACATCCCCCATGGGCAACTTCTCAATCCCACCATTGTTAATAAATCTTAAAAGACACCATCTTTCCTATAACTTCAGCGCCGCTTATGGGAATAACTTGCTGAATATAAAGCAAAAAGCGAAACCTGACACGTGCCAAATTTCGCTTTCAAAAAGTGATCCGACCAAGGCCAGGTCTTTTAGCCACTCCTTTAAGTAACTGCGACATTTACAATGGAGTCAAATCGGGACGCATCCCCACGGTGATACAACAGAAACATCAGTGCCGCCCCTCCCTCGATCGCCACAAGGTCGCACTCTCCCTCGGGAACACTTGTTGTATTAGTATGTTGGCCCGTGGTTTCCGAGAGGACTGCATTCTGAAATAGAATTCTCCAATTAGTTATATCTATCTAATATTGACTGAGCCATCTCTTTGAGTTGTTGAGCCAAGGAGTCAGGTGAGATGATTTTAACGAAATTGGAACGAGAAAGTAGATAGCCAAGGAAATCTTCAGTCGGGCGCATTGTAATTTCATAATCAAAATACCCTTCGCCTTCGCCAATCAGCCGTTGGGTGGGATGCAAAGGTAAGTCGCGCAAATAGAAACGCTCATTGATATATGCACGAATTATGATTTTTTGAACAGGAACGGAAGTATTTAGAGCAACACCGAAACATTCTTTAAAATAATCCGAAGCATCAAAAGATGCATCTAATCGGAATTTTTTTAAAGCTATTTGAACGTTTGACATCCTATCAAAAGCAAACAATCGATAATCTTTGGAGCCATGAGACTGTCCTAATAGATACCAGCGCCGATGATATAGTTTTACGCAATATGGTTTTAGAGAGTAATGCTTGACTTCAGTCGAATAGTACTTCTTATAGTCAAATTCCAGAATATTGCTTTTCCTCATGGCCTCTATCGCAATCTGAAGGTTTCCTCCTTCCGATGGAATTGTTTCAAGGAGTATACGGTCGCTTACAGATTTATTCTCGGCAATAATATTATTGATGGAAATAGTATTCGCCATCCAATTTTCTACTGAAACCCGATTAATGGCATTTGCATTTTCAATAGAGTACTTATTGCCATTACTTCGAGAACAAATGATTTTTATTCCGAAAATATCTTCTATTTCTTCTCGATGACGATTAAAGGACGTTCTAGACAAGGGGACGCCATTCGAGAGTGCAGATTTAATCCACAAATTGTCTATCTCTGAGAGTGAAAGTGCTCCA
>JAFLTK010000101.1 GCA_022511505.1 Muribaculaceae bacterium | reverse complement strand
CGAAATGGCCTTCTATGACATTACCGACAACATGGACCTCGCCGAGGAATTCATCAAATATTGCATCGGGTATGCTCTCGACAACTGCCGCGACGATATCGAGTTCCTCGCCAAGATGTATGACAACGACCTCGTTGAGCGTCTGCAAGGTATCTTGAAAGACGACTTCGTTCGCTTGACCTACACCGAGGGCGTCAAGATTCTCGAAGAATCGGACAAGAAGTTTGAGTTCCCCGTCCACTGGGGCACCGACCTTCAGAGCGAGCATGAGCGCTATCTGGTTGAGGAACACTTTGGTAAACCGGTTATCCTGACCGATTATCCCGCCGAAATCAAGGCCTTCTACATGAAGCAGAACGATGACGGCAAGACCGTCCGCGCCATGGATGTCCTCTTCCCCAAAATCGGCGAAATCATCGGTGGGTCAGAGCGCGAAGAAAGTTTTGAAAAACTGTCAAAGCGCATCAACGACCTCAACATCCCGATGAAAGACATGTGGTGGTATCTTGATACACGCCGCTTTGGAACCGTGCCCCACTCGGGCTTTGGCCTCGGCTTTGAGCGCCTTGTCCTCTTTGTGACCGGCATGACCAACATTCGCGACGTTATCCCATTCCCGCGCACTCCCAAAAACGCTGAGTTCTAATATTTTAGCAACCAATATCGACCCCGGCACCGGCATCGGCCATCAACAATGGCTCGTCCCCCTGCCGGGGTTTATTTCTCCAGATGAACCGCCTGACAGCAACCTTGATTATCAACCCAATCTCCGGAACTCGAAGTCACCGAAGCCTGCCTCGCCTTGTTTCCCGAAAACTCGAAGACCTTGGGTATCAAGTTGAAATAGCACAGACCGAGGCTCATGGCGATGCAACGAGACTGGCTGCCGACGCTGCCGCCCGGGGTCGCGACCTTGTCATCGCTGCCGGCGGCGACGGCACCGTCAACGAGACGGCTGCTGCCCTGTGTGGCACCAAAACCGCCCTCGCCATCCTGCCTTGCGGTTCGGGCAACGGACTTGCCCGCCATCTCGACATCCCCATCGACCCCGTTCTTGCCCTCGACATAATTGCCGACGGGCGTATTCTGGCCACCGACTATGGCACTGTCAATGGCGACCACAAATTTTTCTGCACATTTGGCGTGGGGTTTGACGCCGCCGTGTCCCACACCTTCGCCGGACAACGTCGCCGCGGTCGTCTCTCCTATATCAAAAGTGCCGTCGAGGAAGTCCTTCGCTTCCGCCCCGAAGACTCCACCATCGAGGCTGCCGGGCAGATAATCACCCGGCGCGCCTTCCTCGTTGCAGTCTGCAACGCGTCCCAGTATGGCAACAACGCCTACATCGCGCCGGCCGCAAGCATTGACGACGGTCTGCTCGACATTACCATCATCCACAGCGGCAACCCGATACAAACAGCCCTTGTTGGCGTCGACATTATGACCGGCTACCTCAATCATAACACCCTGATACAGACGCTAAAAGCACGCCGCGTCACTATCACGCGCAACAATGACGGACTCGCCCACATCGACGGCGATCCAATCACTATGGGCCGTCGACTCGACATCGAGTGTCACCACAATCAACTGCGCGTCATGGTCCCCGTAGGCCCCGAGATGAGAGTAACCCCCATCATCACCCCCGTCCGCTCATTCATCAACGACATGCGCATCACCATCAACCACCTCTTCGCCGACTAACCTCCAATTCCCAAAAAATTACTTTTAATAGCTTCTAAAACCATTCCGACATTTACTCCGCGAATATTTGCCGACTTAAAAAGATTATCATCGGGCATATCGTTGGCAACCAATTCACAAAACAAACCTACATCCTCAAATAATCTTTCCGGAAGTTTATACTTGACATCCGGTATCAACATCGCTCCAAGCCTAAAGACATCATTTCTATGTTTCTTTATATGCTTGCTGTCAGTCCTTTCTTTTCCGCTAACCATCTCTAAATATGCCCTGCATTTGAGACATATAAGGCTTTCAATATTGGCAATGTGCACACCTTCTTCAACTTGACTATGCTCTATTGTATAGTTGTAATAATCGTCATCCATAAGAATGGCCGACAAACTTGACAAATCTTCATCTATTGGAATAGGAGTCAGATGAAAATTCTGAGGGTTCTTTATTATTCCTATATTGCGAGAAAATAGCTCCAGTTGCACGGGAAATTCTCTATTTTCAGGATTTCTAAAACGATAATATTGATGTTTGGGATTGATACTCGTTTCCCCAGTTTGTCTATCTGAATATTTCCCATCCTTTATAAATTCCCAGAATTTTTCTGCAAATTCTGTTGTCAGTGCCTCGATTATAAGTATAATGTCTATATCTTTAGTTGCGCGAGGCATTTGCGCATTCAATTCCTCATGTATTTCACAAGCCGTGCCACCAATTATCACATAATTCCCGTCATATTGCGAGAATCTTTCTCTGAATTTATCAATTCCTCTTACCATTTTATTTCATTTATCATGTTTTCTAATTCAATTTGTACTCTCTCGTCATGATAATCTTTTAATGAGAGATATAAAGATAGCCGATCTACTACATCTCCATCAGCCATTAATTCAGGGTCATAAATCCACGTCTGCACCTTAAGATCGCCATATTTATCCCATCCTTTGGATTGTTTATTCATTCTGCTCAATGTTTTCTTGGATATGGCAATCGTCATAGCGTGTTCAGATAACATTGTATAACGACCTAGCGCAGCCTCCCCGGCAGTTGAAAAATTTTCAACTCGCTCGATTTCATCAGTTTGATGCAAAGACTCAATTGGATTGCGGAAGGAGTTTGCACAGAATTCCCATAATGCCTTACCATCATAATTAAATTTTACCAACTTCTCTTTCTTTCCGGTTTGGCTTAATACACCTTTATCCATTAGCCATACTATACCTCTTATGGCTGTGGCATACGATACATTAAACGTGTCAGCGATTTGCTTTGTCGAAAGCCCGTTTAATGTGTGTTTCTGGATATGATAAAGCACCATTAATTGAGATAATGCCGGTATTTTGTCTATCTCTTTATCTATTGGCACATCTATTTTGGGGTGATTTCTAACAATAAAAAGCAGATCCGGTAAATAAATGACTTTATCTTTAATTATAAAATTCACACATGCTTTTGCAAGACGCTGAATCTTATATGATTCTATCTTTTCAATGACGAATATCGGAATCAATCCAGATGCTTTAGATATTATTTCACTATGACGCTTTATTATGGAAGGTACAATATCCTCATAATGTTTCAATAATACCCAAAGTATGGATATACCTGAGAACGTGCCGGATAAAAATTGATAAGGAGCCGAGATGCTCAAAGGTAGGAGTCTACAAACAGTATTGTCTTCCTTTAGCACCAAAGCCTTATCTTGGACATATTCATTCACCCAATTTATCGTTTTAGTGATATTATCATTCATATTGCTCATTTTCATTACCAATGATTTTGTGCAAAAATACATATTATTATTTGAATAACAAAATGTTATCAATGATAATATTGCTACAATCTAACTCATTAGCCATTTTGAGCGTCTATTCATCAACGACATGCGCATCACCATCAACCACATCTTCGCCGACTGATATCTCTCAAAGACAAACACAAGTGGCCCTCACATCCCCCAAATCGAGGATGCCAAGGCCATGTGGATTTTAAGATGATGGAACCGGCGAAATAAAAGCCTTGACGGCCGGGGTTTAGCGGGCGAGGTGTTGGTTGAAGAACTCCAAAATGACGGGAAGGGTTGAGTTCCAATAAGGCCAGGTGTGTCCGCCGGGTTCAATTATATATGTGTGCTTGATGCCGCGCTTGTCGAGGGATGCGTGGAGATTCTCATTCACGGGGAAGAAGAAATCCTCAGAGCCGCAGCAAACGATTAGGTTCAACTGGCCCGGTTTCAATTTTTTGACGAGCGACTGAACGGTGTGATTTTTCCACGACTTTTTATTTTTATCATACTCGCCAAGCAACTGCCGCAGTTGCCAGTTGCTTTGGAACTCCTTGGGTGTGATGTCAACGCCGCCACTCATTGTGCCTGCGTTGCCAAAGAGGTCCTTATGTCTCATCGCCAGCCAGAGCGCACCATGGCCACCCATCGACAAGCCGGCGATAGCGCGGCTCTCGGGACGTGGAAGAGTGCGAAACTCTCGGTCGATAGTCGGAATCAAGTCTTTGACAAAGAAACTCTCCATTTCCATCCCTGATGTTTTAGGAGTGTCCCAATACCACGAGTCGCGACCGTCTGGACAGACGATAATAACATTATTGACGTTGGCAAGACTGTCGAGGTTCATGTGGCGAGCATAGTCGGTATTGTCGCCCGTGTATCCATTTAGCAGATAGACAACCGGGTAGTTGTCATTGTCAAGGGTCGACAGATAGCGTGCCGGGACTGTTACCGTCACATGCATCGGTGTCCCGAGGTGGGTTGTCGGCACAATGATAGTGTCGGTTGTAGTTTTCATAAGCGTCTTGCTGAAACAGACAACGATTGTCGCTATCATCAGCGACAGCATAATCACTCTTTTCATCACAATTTAGGATTAAATCAATTAACAATGCCCAAAGATAACCATTTTTCTCGATATCGTGCCATCATCTCCCCAAAAAGTTTACTTTAACAGTCGTAAAGCATGAGGTTTAGGAGGA
>JAFLTK010000100.1 GCA_022511505.1 Muribaculaceae bacterium | reverse complement strand
AAGTTGTAGAAGTTGCCGCGTGAATCAACCGCATTGTCAGTGTAGGTCTTGCACCAGCCGTAGGCACGGGTCGAGAGCTCGTCGTCGGGATATTGCTTGCAATACATCAGCATCGTCTTGGTAACCAGGCCACTAACATAGTCCCAACCCATCGCGGCCGACCATTCGCGACCGTGGGATTCAATCATCGCAGCCGAATATTGCGGCAACCCGGCCACGGCCGATACACAGACAAATATCGCGACCAAACAAGAAAAAACCTTTTTCATATTAATGACATCCAACTTTATAAACTTTTGAACACAATCGACTTTCATTCGATATTCTACTGCAAATTTAATAAAAATCAGACATTCTAGCAACCCATCCCCCAAAATTCCCCTAAAACACCGAGGTCGAAGTGGTTTAATAAAGTAATGAAAATAGCAAAAGAACCTAACTGAAGGAGCCTGACATTTTCTATTTACGAAATGGTCGACAGTGTCGACCATTTCGTAAATAGAAAGATAGAATGGATTCATCTATCATCTCTCCAAAATTGACTTATCCAATAAAAAAGGTATTACCCCAATATAGGTGATGCCTTCATCGACCCAGGCCTTGCGGTTTCCGTCAACGATAACAAGACGGCGATAGAAATCGTTGGTGTTGCGCAACGACATCGTTTCTTGGGCTTTCTTATCAGGTGTATCCACATTCAGCGCAGATTGGATATATATCTTATTGTTTCCCATATTGACTACAAAGTCAATTTCATACTGTGATTGCCGTCTTGCGCCATCTATTGTTTGTGTAATTTCAACGACACCAACGTCCACTGAATATCCGCGCATTATTAACTCGTTATAAATAATATTCTCCATCAGATGGGAACGCTCTTGCTGCCTAAAGTTTAGACGAGCATTTCTGAGTCCTACGTCGGTAGAGTAATACTTATGAATGGTATCAAAATATTTGCGACCTTTGACATTCCACCTCTTAGCACTTTCAAACAGATAGCAGTCTTCAAGGTATCCTATGTATTTTTGAATTGTAGCGCGTGATATGTTCTTATCTATTAATGTAGAGGCGGTGTTGGAAATTCTGTTTGGATTGGTAAGAGAACCGATAGCCGAACAAAGTGCATCTGTCAAGGCGCCCAAAACTTCAACATCTTTAATTTTGTATCGCTCCAATATATCCTTGAAATAAACAGCTGTAAATAAATCAGCCAAGTATCTGCGCTTCTCTGCTTCATTCGTTTCAATGACGGCAAGGGGCATACCCCCGTATGTGATATACTCCTCAAAAGCGTCAACCTTATCCAAATCAGCGATAGTCAGAAATTCAGAGAACGACAAAGGATATACCTTTATTTCAGAGCCTCTATCTCTGAAATTTGTTACAATATCCTTTGACAACATCTTTGAATTGGAACCTGTAACATACACATCGAGATTTGGCCTTGCAATCAAATCGTTAAGCACATCATAGAACGTAATATACACATGATCCCTATCTTCTTCGGATACTAATGCTTCATCGATTGCCGGGTTCTTAATCTTAACCGAAAGTTGAATCTCATCAATAAAGACATAGAACTGTCGACTCGTGTCTTTGCTCTTTTCAACTACATAGTCATACAAGCGGCTTGGGTCACGATAAGGTATTCCTGATATTCTATCAAGTGCGATTTCTATAAACTGATCTTGGGCCACTCCATTAGCTAAAAGACGATTCTTATAGAGTGTAGAAAGCAAAAACGACTTACCACATCGACGTAATCCGGTAATTATCTTTACTTTACCATTCCATTGTTTGGCAAAGAGTTTTTCTATATAAAGCGGTCGGTCAATTACCATATCTTTGCTAATATTATTAGTCATTTACGAAATGGTCGACAGTGTCGACCATTTCGTAAATGCAAAGATAATAATTTATTTCTTTATAACATCAAACAATCTGAAAATAAATGGCTATATATGAATTTTAATCTTGATAGGGTAACATAAATGAAGAAATTTGTTAAATTTGCAGATAGAAAAATCAATACCATTGAAATCATGAATAAATATCCCAAAATTGGCATTAGGCCTACAATCGACGGACGTCAGGGTGGCGTCCGTGAGAGTCTCGAAGATAAGACAATGGCGCTCGCCCGTGCGGTTGCCGAGCTGATTAGCAACAACTTGCGTCACGGCGACGGTAGCCCGGTAGAGTGTGTCATCGCCGACGGCACCATTGGCCGTGTGGCCGAAAGCGCGGCCTGCGCCGAAAAGTTTGAACGCGAGGGCGTTGGCGCCACTATCACCGTCACCTCTTGTTGGTGTTATGGCGCCGAGACAATGGATATGCACCCCCACTGGCCCAAGGCCGTCTGGGGCTTCAACGGCACCGAGCGTCCGGGGGCGGTCTACCTTGCCGCCGTCCTTGCGGGTCACGCCCAGAAAGGTCTCCCGGCTTTTGGCATCTATGGCCATGACGTTCAAGACCTTGACGACAACAGCATCCCGGCCGACGTTGCCGAGAAGTTGCTCCGCTTTGCCCGTGCCGCCATCGCCACCGCCACCATGCGCGGCAAGAGTTATCTGTCGATGGGCAGCGTATCGATGGGTATCGCCGGCTCGATTGTCAACCCCGATTTCTTCCAAGAGTATCTGGGCATGAGAAACGAAAGCGTCGACCTGACCGAGATTATCCGCCGCATGAGCGAGGGCATCTATGACGAGGAGGAGTTCTACAAGGCGATGGAGTGGACACGCCGCTTCTGCATGCCCTGCGAGGGCAAAGACGTGGCCAATCGCACTGAAAAAGCCAAGAGCCGCACCGAAAAAGATGCCGACTGGGAGTTCATCGTCAAGATGACCATCATCATGCGCGACTTGATGCAGGGCAACCCCAAGTTGCTCGAAATGGGCTTCAAAGAGGAGGCCCTTGGTCACAACGCCATCGCCGCCGGCTTTCAGGGCCAGCGCCAATGGACCGATTTCTACCCCAACGGTGATTTCTCGGAAGCACTGCTCAACAGTTCGTTTGACTGGAACGGTCGTCGCGAGGCCTACGTCCTTGCAACCGAGAACGATGCGTGCAACGGCGTCGCAATGCTGTTCGGCCACCTGCTGACCGGCACGGCTCAGATTTTCTCGGACGTTCGTACCTACTGGAGCCCCGAGGCCGTCAAGCGCGTGACCGGCAAGGAGTTGACCGGCCGTGCCGCCGACGGTATCATCCACCTCATCAACTCGGGTGCCACCACGCTCGACGCCACCGGCGAGTGCCGCGACGCCGAGGGCAACCCGACCATGAAGCGCTTTGACCAAATCACCGACGAAGAGGTTTATCGCATGCTTCGCGCAACAACGTGGTATCCCGCCAACCGCGACTATTTCCGTGGCGGCGGCTTCTCGTCCAACTTCCTGTCCCACGGCGGTATGCCCGTCACCATGTCGCGCCTCAACCTTATCAAAGGCCTCGGCCCGGTGCTCCAGATTGCCGAGGGTTGGACCGTTGACATCGACCCCGAAATCCACCGTCTTCTCGACGAGCGCACCGACCAAACGTGGCCCACGACCTGGTTTGTCCCCCGCTTGACAGGTAACGGTCCGTTCAAGGATGTATACTCGGTGATGAACAACTGGGGTGCCAACCACGGCGCCATCTGCTTTGGCCACATCGGGCAGGACCTCATCACGCTCGCTTCGATACTGCGCATCCCCGTCTGCATGCACAACTGCGACCCCGAGGCCATCTTCCGCCCGGCGGCATGGAATGCCTTCGGCATGGACAAGGAGGGTCAGGACTATCGCGCATGTGCCACCTACGGCCCTATTTATAAGTAATTAAAGTGAATAATGAATAGAGATTAGTGAGTAGATGTTTGTCTATGGATGAAATATCTATTATCTAATCTCTATTGATTATAATCTAATTTCGGCCATGAAAACTCAATCAAAGGCGCTCGTCGGCGCCGGCTACCTCTTGCCCTTTATCTTGATAACCTCGTGTTTTGCGCTCTGGGGATTTGCCAATGACATCACCAACCCGATGGTCAAGGCGTTCTCTAAAATCTTCCGCATGAGCGTGACCGAGGGCGCGCTCGTGCAGGTCGCCTTCTATGGCGGCTATTTCGCGATGGCATTTCCCGCGGCCATCTTCATCCGGCGTTACAGTTACAAGGCCGGCGTTATGCTCGGACTCGGACTCTATGCCACCGGCGCGTTCCTGTTCTTCCCCGCAAAAATGATGGGCGAATATTTCCCGTTTTTGATAGCCTATTTCATCCTGACGTGCGGCTTGTCGATACTCGAAACATCGTGTAACCCCTACATCCTGGCGATGGGGCCGCCCGAAAGCGCGACGCGCCGATTGAACATGGCACAGTGTTTCAACCCCATGGGGTCGCTGCTGGGCATGTATGTAGCGATGAATTTCATCCAAAACCGCTTGCATCCGCTCGACAGCGCCGAGCGTGCCGACCTTGACGACGCCGCTTTTGAAGCCGTCAAGCAGTTTGACCTCAACGTCTTGATAACGCCCTACTTGGCCATCGGTCTGTTCATCCTGCTGATGCTCGTTGTCATCCGTCTGGTCAAGATGCCACGCTGTGGCGAGCCGACGACCAACATTAATTTCCTTCCCACCCTACGCCGCATCTTCGCGCTGCCACGCTACCGCGAGGGTGTCATCGCCCAGTTCTTCTACGTCGGCGCACAAATCATGTGC
>JAFLTK010000099.1 GCA_022511505.1 Muribaculaceae bacterium | reverse complement strand
GGGCGAATACCAGAGTGGCCAAATGGGGCAGACTGTAAATCTGCTGGTTTATACCTTCGGTGGTTCGAATCCATCTTCGCCCACAAAAATAACCCGTCTCCGTGGAGGCGGGTTTCACTTTATACATAGAGTAGGGTCAGCCGCGCATCTCGACGTTGAGGATGGTCTCGACAATGAAAAGTTTGCGGATATCGGCGCGGTCGACGTCCATGTCGTCATAGGCGGGATTGATGCTGTGGAGAATGACCTTGGTGTCGTCGGGGTGACGCTTTATGGTTTTAACCATCTGATAATCATTGAAAACGACTACATAAATCTGTCCCCAAAAGATGTTTCGCATATCGCGATAGGGGCGAATGGCGATTAAGCCACCGTTTTTGATAGTGGGGTCCATCGAGTCGCCCGAGACGCGAACGATGGCCTCGGCGCGGTTCAAGTTTGGTAAACTGACCATGCCGACGATGTTCTCGGTCGCAAAAGCTTGGGGCATCTCAAAAAAGCCGGCAGTGACGTCGATGTCATAGACGGGGACACCCTCGGGCATGCGATCTTCGCCGGTAACTATGTCGGTTATCTGACTTGGATTCAGGTCGATAGCAATCGGTTCGGCTTGCTTGTCAAACGGAGTCCCGCGCCCTTCGCGCAGCCACGAGCGTGAAACGCCGGTCTCGACGATGATGCGGTTAATGAGAGAGTCGCCCATCGGCAACCTACCGTTGATATGTTTGCTCAGGTTTGACGGGTCGACGCCCAGACGGCGCGCAAATCCCCCCTGAGACATGCGCGACAACTCTATCAGATATTTCACTCGGCTGATTATATCGGCATTGCTGTTCATTGTTCCGGAATTAAGATTTCTGCGGCAAAAATACAACAATCAGGGTAAATAAACAACACAAAACATTGTCAAATTCTCCATTCTACCCCGTCGAACTATTTTTACACCACAAAGGTATCACAACGATTGAGCAACAAAAACGCGCGGCAATGTTAATCTTTATTAAACAATAGAACTCTGAAAATAAATTCCACAGTGACTTCAAAAATTAGTATTACGACTTATATTCATATCGACTAAATTATCATATTTATACACATTTTATAGAAGTCCTGTCATGTAGATGGGGAGGTATAAGCGACCGTCAGCGATGTGGAGGTCGCCGGTGTGGATGATGATAGCCTCGTTGACGTAGTTTTTGAATTTTGCTTTAAATTTATCGAGCGAAGAGGTCGTAGATCGCTGCGTCGATTTAACTTCTATGGCGTTTATATTGTGTTTGCTTGATATGGTTGGTTTGCGCACAAGGAAGTCTATTTCTATCTCACTATGAGTGTTACCGCTATCGGTCTTCATGAAGAAAAACAAAGGGTGACCGGCCGCACGCAATTGTTGTGCGACAAGATTTTCAACGAGCATACCCTTGTTTATCTCAAGTTTTCCAAGAATCAACTTGCGATATAACTCTTCGTTTTCAATTGTATCCTCATCAAAAGCCAAAGAAATCAAAAGTCCTGTATCTCCCAGATATAATTTATACTTTGAGTCGTCTTGATTGAGTCTGATGCCAATTGAAGGCTCGGTTGCAGCATAGCAGGTGTTTACGACGCGAGCTTCATTGAGCCAAAAGAATGCCTCGGCATATTCTCGGGTGCGTGCGCCTTTTTTTAGGCTTCCTATCCTGAAACGTTTTGCAGGTTTCTGTAATTGGCCCGGGATAGAGTCCCAAATCTGAGCTACTTTTGCTGCCTCTTGGCCGGCATATTGATATATATCGTTGCGGTATAGCTGAAGTATGTTTCTCTTGATATGGTCAACTTCCACAAAGTCATGGGAGTGGATGAACTCGGCGATGGCCTGCGGCATTCCGCCAACAACAAGATATTGGCGCAAAAGGTCCAAGGCCTTGCGGTGTAGCGCTTGACCGAGCGGTTTACGGGCTTTGTAACAATCCTTGATGAACTCGGCCATCATTTCTTGGTCCAGAGCCCATAGGAACTCTTCAAAGTCCATTGGCCACATATCAACATGATATTCTTCGCTCGGTAGAGTGATTCCTTCGGTATTCTTGCGAAGGCTGACAAGCGAGCCTGTTTCTATATAATGATAACGTCCATCGGCAACGAGCCATTTAATAGCTTCGCGTGCTTTTGGATAACGTTGCACCTCGTCAAAGATTATCAAAGATTCCTTTTCATATAGTTTAACCCCACTCATGAGTTGTAGACGTGCAAAGAAATCATCGAGCGAATGAAGATAGTTGTCAAAAATCATCTTCATTTCCTCGTTTAGATGAGTGAAGTCAATCAAGATGTAGCTGCGATACTCGTTGCGTGCAAACTCTTGCGCTATCCAGCTCTTCCCGATGCGGCGAGCGCCATCAATAAGAAGAGCCTCACGGTTAGCGTGCTTTTCTTTCCACGTTTTCAGTGTGTTATATATCTTTCGTTTCATAACTTTACACCAAATGGCGATTATCAAATTGAATATTTTACACCAAATGGCGATTATCAAACTGCATATTTTACACCAAATGGCGATTATCACGCCACAAAGGTATAAAATATACAATTAAAAAACAAGCGTAAAGAGCGGAAAAAGGTCGCCCGGGGCGCATGGCTCCGGGCGACCGATTGGGAGGTTATTCTGTTGTTGATGTCGTTGTTATTGTTGTCGATTCAACATTAACAACAATAACAACATTGACAACATTAACAAACTATAAAGCGAGTGTTATTTGTTGATGACCTTGGTAGCGACCTTTTGGCCGTTGGCGAGGGTTTCAACCTTGATTACAACACCTTGGTAGTCGGCGCTGACGGCGATGCCTTCAACGTTGTAGAACGAGGTGTTGACAACGGCGTCGGCGTTGATGTTGTCGAGACCGCCCTGAGAGCCTTCGTTGGCGAGGACTGCCTCACCGAGACCACCCATTTCGTTTGCAGCGCGAACGGCGTAGGTAGCGGCGGGGTCGTCAACGGTGAACGATGCTTCGGTAGTGAAGGCAACAACACTGCCGTTTTTCACGATAGCCCAAAGGAGGGCGTAGGGGCTGTCGTCCCAAGAGAGTGCGGTGCCCTCGAGGAGGACATTGGTGGGAGCGGGAGCTTGCTCGGCGAGCGAAGCGGGATCCCAGTCGTCATCGCCACCCATCACGCGCTCATAGCTGTGGAATTCAGCCTCTTCCTTGGTCAGGATGGGGTTGTTTTCGTGGCCTGAGCCGAATGATTTCTTGCGATCCTTGAGGTCGATAACGGTGCCGTTTTCGGTCATTGAGTTGTACTCGGCAAAGCGCTTGGGATAACCGTCGGTACCCATGTCGTTCCAACCGATAGCGCTGGGACGTGCAATCATGCGGGTGTCGATGTAGAGAGCGATAGGAGTGCCGCTACCCCAAGGACGACCGAGGGTGTAGTTGCCGTCGATACCGGTCTTTTCGCCAACGATTTCGCAATCTTTGAAGATGTAGCCATACTGCTTGGGAACAGAGGGAACGGCGAGATAACCGCCGGTTTCACACATCTGGAGGGTAACAGCGTTGTAGTAAACGTCGCCCTTACCGCAGAGGAAGTCGGTGCGACCACGCAGGAGACCGCCTTCATAGTAGAAGCGACCACCCTCGTTGTTGCTGACGTAGGTGTCCTGATAAGCCCAGAGACAAGCATCCTTGAAGATGGTCTTGTTGGCGTTATCATTGAGGACGATGTCACGACCGTGGTTGTCGCCCATCGACGACTTCATGGTCAGGTTCTGGAAGTAGTAGTTCTGAGCGTCCTTGTTGAGGCGGAGAACGTCGCCGTTGCCGATACCTTCGAGCACGTTGCCACCGGCGCTGGGGCTGGCGGGAACTGAGTTGGTGATGACAACACCTTCCATGCTTTCACCGATGACTGAGAGGTTGGGGGCGTTGAGTTGGGTAGTGGGGTCGGGATAAGCCTTGCCGTCGCTACCGTTCTTGGTTGCGGTTGTCGAAGCGGGGAGCACATAGTTGCCGTTCTTGACAAAGATGCGGAAGCGCTGGGTCTTGTCGGCACGGCCTTCAGCTGCTGCAAATGCTTCTTCAAGTTTACCGTCGTCGGGCACGATGAAGTCATAGAGAGCCTTCTCTACCTCGGGACGGGTCTTGGTGGTGAAGTTGATAGTGATAGCCTTGTCGCTGTAGTTGTCGGTAAGGTCGGCAATGGTGTTGGCGGCGAGGGTGAACTTGTAGTCGGTAGCGTAGGTGAGGTTCTTGTACTGGAACATCACGGTCTTGCCGGTTACCTGAGGCTCGAGGGTCATGTCGTTAAGAGTAGCCGTAGTGCCTTCTTTAACTTTAACCTTTTCGTCGAAAGTGAGGACAATCTTACCGTTTATCGAAGCGGTGTTGCTGCCCTCTTCGGGAACTTGAGAAACGAGGACGGGAGCGGTTCCGTCGTTGACGAGTTGCATGTCGCCAACGATGAAGGTAGCGCCGAGGCAGATACCGTCGTTGCCCGATTGAGTACCGGCAACAGCCGAAGTGCGGTCAGATTTCCAGCGGACGTAGACTTCCTTCTGGTTGTTGGCAGCGGCGGGGATTGCAAATTCAGCGTCAACCCACTTCTTGGCGCCATCGAGGTTGATAGAGCCCAGGAGGGTCCAGTTCTCGCCGTCGAGCGAGTATTCAACATCCTGCTTGGTGTAGGCATTGTAGTTGTAGACCATCGCGGTGATGACCTTCATGTTGG
>JAFLTK010000098.1 GCA_022511505.1 Muribaculaceae bacterium | reverse complement strand
CAACCATTCCTACCCGCAAGAGCGAGACTTTCTCGACCGCAGCCGACAATCAGCCCTCAGTCGAGATTCACGTTCTTCAGGGCGAGCGCCCCATGGCCAAGGACGACAAGACCCTCGGTCGCTTCCACCTCGACGGCATTGCTCCCGCGCCCCGTGGTATACCTCAGATTGAAGTCACCTTTGAAATCGACGCCAACGGTATCCTCAACGTCAGCGCCAAGGACAAAGCAACCGGCAAGGAGCAGAGCATCCGCATCGAGGCATCAAGCGGCCTGACCGACGCCGAAATCAAGCGCATGAAGGAAGAGGCTGAAGCCAACGCCGCAGCCGACGCCAAGGAAAAAGAGCGCATCGACAAACTCAACCACGCCGACGCGATGATTTTCCAGACCGAGAAGCAACTCAACGAACTCGGCGACAAGATTCCCGCCGACCGTCGCACCGCCATCGAGAGCGCCCTCAACAACCTCAAAGAAGCCCACAAAGCTGCCAACATTGCCGGTATCGACGCCGCAATGAAAGAAATTGAAGCCGCCTTTGGTGCCGCCCAGCAGGACATCATCAACGCTCAGGCACAGGCCCAAAGTGGTGCAGCCGGCGGCCAGCAGGCCGGCCCTCAGGCTGGTCCCACCAACGACCCCGGCGAAGGCCACATCGACGACGTCGAGTTTGAGGAAGTAAAATAATATCCCCCCTGATTCACTGAATAACTGAATCTATAGCGACAGAGTGCAGCATCCCCCGCTGCACTCTGCTTTTTTTGTAACCCGGCAACCAATCCCGGTAGCGCGGGTTTGTCTTTAAATGATACTCAATGTAAACATGATGGAAATCTCGAAATAGACAAATAGTAGACATTATTTTAAAATCTCAATTATTACTTTTATCTTGGACGATTGGAAATTTTGTAATAAATTTGCATTTGAAAAACGTTGATTTTTTGACCCAACACAATCCCCCGTAGCAATGTTTAAATTTTTCGTCACATTATCTGTATTTGTTATCGGTCTCGCTGCCTTCTCGTTTGAGGCTAATGCTGAAACTATGACCGATGAAATACCCTCGGAGTATCAATCGGTTTTAGCATCTTTCCATGAATCAATAAAGGATGGACCTATAATTAATTCTGAATTCTTTCTATATGACATAACCGGAGATGATTTCCCTGAGTTGTGGATTAGCGTCGGGCCATCAGAGGCTGAAACTCAGTTGCTTGCATATACAATTGTTAATGGTGGGCCGGTCAAAATCTTTGAAGGTGAAGGCGGAGATTCAGATTATTTTGTGTATAACGATAGACTTATTGGCGTTATGTGTAACTCAGGTGAGGGTGTTGTTATCACCTATGGCTATGACGGTAAAACAGTCACCGAATCGCCCATTCAGTTCAGTATGTGGAACGAAGATGGTAAGCCATTATCAACGCCCCATGACCCCGTTGCCGATGAAATCCTTTTAAATTGGAATAATAAACTTGTAAACAGAATTAAATCAATGCGGCTATGAAAAAGTTTTTTCAGAAAATTGACCATTTGCAATCGTCATCGATGGAACAGGTAAAGAAGTAAAAGATGAAGATGTCCATAAAGATTGACAAAATGAAGCGATTGATTTATATTTGCGCGCCTATACTCACCATTATCACCCTCTTGGCCGCGTGTGGCACGAAGGCCTCGGCTGAGGAAGTGACCGCTGAAGATTTGGAATTTCTTGGTGAACCATTTATGGAGTATGGCAACATCAAGGTGTATATTTTTATTGATAATGATCAAAATGGAGAAGATGTAATTTCAAAAGACGAATTGGGCCTGATCAGATATGTCAATGGCGCGCCACGCGACAGCATGCTGATTGTTGGTCCTTTCAACAATGTGCTACCCAAGGGTAACATGCTTCAGATAGCATCCGGTCCCGATACGGTCAATGTTGATATCACAAAGCCTTTTGAGAGATATTTCGACGTCAGATATGTAGGCATCCTCCCGGAATGTCAGACCTATCGCTTCTCTGAACACTACAGCCTTAACGAATACTCGTTTGCTACCGATTTCCAGATCAACATAGCAATCAGAGACAATGACCCCGATTATATAAAGGATTTCATAGATAAAACAATTGGCGATTATGTTGCCTCCTATTTTGACAAAGAAGAAGATGGCAAAATCGTTTATCCCAACATTCCACTGAGCAACTTCAAGAATGTCGGTTTTGACCAAATGTCACGATACTACTATGACTGGTTCTGCAAGTTGTATAAAGAAGAATACGGAGATCCTGAAAACAACTTTTACAGCGATCCCGACGGGCCTCTAATGGGTCCTATTTATTCTTCTCAGTTTTATATCTACCCCGTGTGGGAAAGCTCTGATTCAACATTAACCACTTGGAGATTCTATCATTTTGCTTACGCCGGGGGTGCGCATGGCGGACAATTAGAATATTTCTTAACTTTCGACAACAAAACAGGCCGAATATTGGGCGTCAAAGATTTCTTCACCAACGATCAATTTACTAAAGCAACAGATATCCTTAGCGACCAACTTTCAGCCTATCACGGCCTTGACTTGAACGAGGAAGAGAGATATTCTGAAGTTCTTGATGAAGAGACCAATGTCACAGCCGTGAAAAGCAATATTTTAAACGAAGTCATAGACGGGCAAATATATCCTCGACCCGCGATGACCAAAAAAGGAATCATATTCACATATCAAACCTACGAAAAAGGGAGCAATGCCGACGGCACCCTCCATTTCGTTCAACCCTATAATCCCAATCATAAACAAAAATAAATATTTTTCCTATGAACTTAATTTCAGGTATTATTGCAACACTGATACAGTGTGTGATCGGTTGGCTTTTCATTGAAAAAATACCGGCATGGCTCAATATTAAAGGTTTCTTTGCCACACTCTTGAAAATCATTGGTGTTCTAATTATATTACGCGCCCTTCTCTCGTGGGTGTTTTAACCCCGCGCTTTGATCTTATATTTTGATTAACACGATATGACGGCCCATTGTTTTTCAATGGACCGTCAGGTAAACTGTACTCTATATGCCGAACTCATTGACAGAGCAAAAACTCGATGGCCGATATTGAGTCACCGAGAAACACTGAATGGTTGTTGGCAATTCTTGAAAATAAGGTGCTCACCGCCAAAATCGCTGTAAGGTATATCGTGATCTAAGATTCCAAATTTATAAATGATTGTTTGATAGCTAATTATAGTCGTTGTTTTTAAATTATTTTCCTCCTTCGTTTTACAAGTTTACTCTGTTAAAAAAGCAGAATTAAAACAGTTATTTGTTTTTCAAATAGGTATTGTTTATTTAAGAATTATTTTTTAAATTTGCGGCGGAAAGTTATACCAATCAGAAAAACATAAAAAGCATTGGAGAAATCGTTGCCATCAGATGTAAATATCCAGAACCTTGCTCGCAATCTCTTACTATTGATTGCGATGATTTTTGTTGTGCCTTTCCAAGCGTTTGGGCAACTTGAACATCACCCTAATCGTCATGTTGTTGTTTTAATTGACATTGACCCGGTCGGTCCCTATCAGTCTTTTCTGGGTGATGCTTCCTCTCTTCCCGCGACCATCAAACGTTTCCTTTCAAAACACAAGCTTTATAATGAAGGCGATTACTTGACTATCGCCAACTATTCCATGAATCTTGCCGAGACGGGTGGAAACAATCTTCAGACCTTCGTCACCATCCCCAAGGATGGCCGCGGGGAAACCTTAGCGTGGCAACAGCCCGACCTTGACCGGTTTTTCCAAGGAATCTCATCCACCTGGGAATCTATCTCGCGCGGTCAACACATAGCAAAGCAGCCTGCCGGTGCATCTCGCGGCTCGCTCAACTCTATCCACCTTTTTTATGCCATTGAAGCGGCTAAAGCCACAAAGGATAGCATTGGAGCCAATAGACTGACAATCTTGACTATTAGCGATGACTTGCACCAAGGAAACGACAATATCTATGGTGATATGCGAGCGGTATTTAATATCCCCAGCAGTCAGCTCTCTCAGGCCTCACAAAAGAAAATAGAGAAAGACGCCAACGACAGGAGTGCAGCGGTCAAGAGCAAGTTCACGCTTATTACGATGCCTAAGAGTGAGATTATCGCGACAGGATACAGGAGCAACGGCGTTGAATACCCCTATCAAATAGCCGTCACAGACGTCAAGGTCGCTCGCGAGCCATCCATTCAAAGCCTCCTTCATCTGCCTGCCCTTCCCGAGCTTCAAAGAGCGCGCGGCGGCTATCATCTTTCAATAGCCTCGCCTGAGATGGCCGAAGGTTATGAGCTTGAAAAACTTGAGCTTATGGTGGAAACCGAAAACGGCACGAGTACCTATGAGTCTAAAGGTGGTGAAGGCCTTGACGTGATGCTTAGCAGAAATGATGTTGTTAACGGGAATGCTCACGCAACTCTTAAAGCATGGGTCAGATACAACGATGGCCTCTACAACTCGTTAATATTAAACCCCTACGATGAAGATTACAAAGGACTCCAAATAGAGCAAGGCCTCCGCATAGGTGATGAGCCTAAAATCTATGGCGCCCTAAGTGTCAGCGATGGGTGGTGGTTTCCGTTTCTTCCCGATAATTATTACACGACAGTCACCATCTATACTGTTGTAATTACAATCATTATACTAATTATTCTGGTCTGTATTACGCTCTATGTTCTTAATAAAATAAGCACATATACCCCTGACTCACAGAAGATCACTCTCCGCCCTA
>JAFLTK010000233.1 GCA_022511505.1 Muribaculaceae bacterium | reverse complement strand
CAAAAATAAATCGGTGCCCATTATCGCGCTTCCCACAACCGCCGGCACCGCCGCCGAGACTACCATCAACTATGTCATCATCGACGAGGAGAAGCAGAAGAAGATGGTCTGCGTTGACCCCAACGACATTCCCGCCGTTGCCATCATCGACGCCGAACTGATGTACTCGCTGCCGGCATCGCTGACCGCCGCTACCGGTATGGATGCTCTGACCCACGCTATCGAGGGTTACATCACCAAGGGCGCATGGGTGATGAGCGACATGTTTGAGATAGAGGCCGTTCGCATGATTGCGCGCTATCTCCCCGTTGCCGTCAAGGAGCCCAAGAACCCCGAAGGTCGCGACATGATGGCGCTCGCACAGTATATCGCCGGTATGGCGTTCTCCAATGTAGGCCTCGGCCTCGTTCACGGCATGGCACACCCGATGGGCTCGCTCCACGACATCCCTCACGGCGTTGCCAACGCGTTGTTGCTCCCCACCGTGATGGAGTTCAACATGGAATCGTCGATTGAGAAATATGGCAACATTGCCCGTGCCATGGGAGTAGATACCACCGGCATGAGCGACCGCGAAGCCGCCGAAGCCGCCGTTAAGGCTGTCAAGGCTCTCTCGGTTGAGGTTGGAATTCCCCAACACCTGAGCGAAATTGGCATTACCGAGAAAGATATACCCGCGCTTGTTGAACAGGCCGCTGCCGACGTCTGCACCCCGGGCAACCCCCGCGATGTGACCGTTGAAGATATTACCGCCCTCTATTACAAGGTTCTTTGATGAATCTCGTTGAAATAACGTCACTTGTTGAGCCCGGCATCGAGGTCTATGCCTCGCTGACCGAGGCTCAACTTCGCAATCGACTCAGTCCCGACGACGGTGTCATCATTGTCGAGAGTCCCAAGGTGATAGCCGTGGCGCTCGACGCCGGTTTCATCCCGCTATCGCTATTGGCCGAGCGGCGACACATCGAGGGCGACGCGGCGCCGATAATCATGCGTCTCCCCGAAGGGACACCGGTCTACACCGGCAGTCGCGAGTTACTGGCGTCGTTGACCGGCTACACGCTGACTCGCGGTGTGCTATGCGCCATGCGGCGCCCACGTCCCCGACCGGTTGCCGACGTTATTGCCGGTGCACGGCGCGTGGTGGTCATCGACGGCGTTGTCGATACCACTAATATAGGTGCCATCTTTCGCTCGGCGGCGGCACTCGGCGTCGATGCCGTTCTGCTGACACCCGCTTCATGTGACCCGTTCAATCGTCGCTCGATACGCGTGTCGATGGGCTCGGTGTTCTTGGTCCCCTGGACGTGGCTCGATGATGGCATAGACTCGCTCAAAGCGCTTGGACTGACTACCGTCGCCATGGCGCTGACCGACCGCTCGGTCCCTATCGACTCACCCTCGATTCCGCTTGACCGACCGCTCGCTATCATTATGGGTACCGAGGGCGACGGGCTCGCTCCGGACGTTATCGACGGGGCCGACATCGTGGCGCGCATTCCGATGCACCACGGTGTCGACTCGCTAAACGTCGCAGCTGCGGCCGCTGTCGCCTTTTGGGAACTCCGCTTTCGGGAACAACATTAACAAATCAACAACACTAAAAACAGTATATTATGAGACTCGATGGTCGCCGAATGAGCGACAATGTTCAGGACCGTCGCCGCAGTGGCAGTGGCGGCAAGATTGCCGGCGGTGGTCTCGTCGGTATCGCAATTGCGGCTTTAATCGCCTGGCTCAGCGGCGGTAATCCCCTTGACGTCGTTACCCAGGTTGGTATGCAACAACTTGGAGGCGATAGCTCCGAGGAGTATGTCCCCACCGAGCAGGAGGAGCAACTTGCAACTTTTGCCAAACAGATACTTGCGGGCACCGAAGACGTTTGGACACAGGAATTTAAACGTCGCGGTTTGGAGTATGAGCCGCCGCAACTGGTGCTTTTCCACGGCTCGGTCAATTCGGGTTGTGGAGGCGCAACAGCATCGACCGGTCCCTTCTATTGTTCGGCCGACCAAACGGTATACCTCGACCTGTCGTTCTTTGAAGAGATGGAACGCCAGATGGGTGCCGGCGGCGATTTTGCGTACGCATACGTGATAGCCCACGAGGTTGGGCATCATGTTCAATATCTGCTCGGAACGCTACAGAAAGCCCACCAGCAGATGCAACGCGTCAGCGAGACCGAGGCAAACAAAATCAGCGTACGTCTCGAGCTCCAGGCCGACTATTATGCCGGCGTTTGGGCCTACCATGACAACAAAATGTTTAACTCGCTCGAGCCGGGCGACATTGAGGAGGGCCTCAACGCAGCCTCCAAGATTGGCGACGATTACCTGCAGAAAAAAGCGCGAGGATATGCCGTTGAGGAGACATTTAACCACGGCCGGTCAGACCAGCGCGTCCGCTGGCTCAAACGCGGAGCCACGACCGGCTCACTCGAAGGCGGCGACACCTTCACCCCCGCCTACACCTCCCTCTAACTGAGGCCTCTAATCGTTAGAATCAAAAAAAGTCAAGTTTTTGCATGCAAAAACTTGACTTTTTTACTATCTTTGCGCCATGAATACAACACAAACCATCTTTCAACGCATAAATGCGATTCCGGCAGGTGTGATTTTCGGATATTCTGACTTAAATCTTCCGGCTGTCAATCAGTTAGCGGGCGCAAAGGCTCTGAGCCGAATGGTCGCTGATAACCGGCTTAGACGGGTTGGAAAGGGTCGGTTTTATAAACCCGCTACGACTCGTCTGGGCGAAATGTATCCCGGAATAGATGAAATGACAAAAGATTTAGTTATCAAGGACGGCAAGTATATAGGTTATATTACCGGAGTTCCTGCATTTTCACAACTTGGACTTACAACTCAAATTTCCTCTAAATTGATAATAGGCTGTAAATTTTATCGTCGTCCAATAATAAGAGCCGGCTATGAAATATCTTTTACTCGACAAGAAAATGAGATATCGGCCCAAAGTATACCTTTGTTAAGATTTCTTGATGCTTTAAGATCTATAAAAAAGATTCCGGCATGCACCCCCGATATAGCTGTCAAAACCTTGTTAAAAGAATTGGTTTCCTTCTCATCTGAAGTTGTTAACGCTTTAATTGGATATTCAAAATCCTATCCTGCTTCAACAAGAGCCATATTGGGCGCGATGTTAGAGATATCCAAGTTTAATGCTGAAGATATTAAGGAAAACCTTAACCCTTTAACAAAATATAGAATCGGTATATCGTCAAGTGTTTTACCAAACAAGTCAAACTGGAATATTGTATGAACCTCCACGAAGATACAAATCTGTTTGCCGATGTGATTGCAAAAGCATCTTCTTCTCCTTTATATGGAGGCTTGGGATTGCGTCAACTTTTTATCGAAAAGGATTATTGGATAACTAAATCGTTGAAGCATTTATCTGAATCACAGCTTTCAATGATGGTTGTGTTCAAAGGTGGCACGAGTCTTTCAAAGGCCTTTAATATAGGGCGACGTTTTTCAGAGGATATAGATATCGCTGTTATTAGAAGTAATGGGGGCAGTGATGCCAAGTTGAAGAATGTCATCCGTTCGATTGAGAAAACAATGGCAACCGATTTGTATCCTATAAATCATCCTCTATCATCAAAAGGGTCTCGCTATCGCAAAACTTTCTATTCATATCCTACTATACTAACAAATGCGTTAGGAGGGAAGGTGGTTTTAACCGGCCAAATCCTATTTGAGATAAATTCTTTTGCTAATCCATTCCCATATCAAGAAATAGAAATAAGGAGTTTTGTTTATGATTATCTTAAAAAAATAGAACGTTCAGACATCATAGAGGATTTTAATCTTCACCCTTTCAAACTGAATGTTTTGGATAAACGGACAACGATGACCGAGAAATTGGTTTCGTTAATGCGCTTTTCGCTATCCCGTGACTTTCTAACGGAACTTGAGGCTAAAATACGTCATTTCTATGATTTACATTTTCTTTTGATGGATGCAGAATGTCATCGGTATCTATTTAGTCAAGAATGTAAAAATATTTTTATTGAGTTGATAGAACACGATAGGAATCTTTTTGACAAGCCTGAAGGATGGAGAGAAAAATCATTAAGCGCGTCTCCATTATTAACCAATTTTCAAGAGACTTGGGAAAGATTGAGGAAACGTTATAAAGATGAGTTGCCATTTCTGACATTTTCTTCTGATATACCGGATGCTAAGGATATTGAAAAGAGTTTAGTTGAAATTATGGATTTTGTCAAAAGAACAGGAATTTGAAAATGATTACACATTAAAAAGTCAAGTTTTTGCATGCAAAAACTTGACTTTTTGGCTGTTTATGAATAGGATGGGATACTACTTTGGTAGGTGGGTTGGATTACCATTTTTGGTAGTGGACGTTTTCCTCGAGGAATTTGTCTTTGGGCTCGGGGTTTTGAGCAGGGTAGCCCATGGTGATGATGTTTAAGGGAATGATGTAGTCGGGGAGGCCGAGAACGCGGCTGACGTCGGCTACGCGGTCCGGCATTGGATAGACGCCACACCAGACGGCGCCAAGCCCGTAGGCGTGGGCAGCGAGGAGGATATTCTCGGTGGCAGCCGAGCAGTCTTGTACCCAGTATTCGCGACCTTGACCCTCAATGGTTTTCTGCATATTACCGGCCACGATGATGGCGGCGGTTGCGGTCTGGAGGTTGGCGTGGGGGTGAACGGCGTTGAGCGAGTCGAGAACGGTTTTGTCGGTCACAACCACAAATGCCCACGGTTGCTTGTTCATGGCCGACGGGGCTGCCATACCGGCCTTGACGATAACGTCGAGGGTGTCCTTGCCAACGGGCTGGTCGGTGAACTGGCGGATGCTCGTGCGGGTCATGATGTTTTCAATGACGGCTGTTGCGGCAATTGCTGTGGAGGCTGTTGTTACCTCGGTGTTATCACTGTTGCTGCACGATGCGAGCAACCCCGCCGCAAAAAGAGCGGCAAACATTAGTCTAAATTTTTTCATCTTTAGTGGTTTTTGAAAAATTATATTGCAAAACTATACATAAGGGTGTAAACTACAAAATATTTGGCTCAAAAAAATGTCCCCGGTAGGTAGAAACCTGTCCCGGGGACGATTGAGGGTTATTAGAGTTTAGGTTTAGAAGATTATCTGCAAGCGTGCTTCGATAGTGTTGACGTGGCGAGTTGGAAGGAGGTCGGCAACAACGCGGTCGCGAACGGTGGTGTAACTGTAGCGCAGGCGGGCAATCATCCAGGAATTGATGTAGTAGTTAAAGGTGCAACTTGCGTCTTGAGAGATACCGCCGAAGATTCCGGCCGAGGTGTCGTTGGCGTTGGTGTAGTTGTAGCCGAGAACCATTTCGAGCGACTTGGGAGCGGGGGTTGCGATGCCGGCGTCGGCGTGGGTATAGGTGTAGTGTGAGCCGATGAGGAGTGTGCGGAACATTCCGTAGGCACCTTGGGCAACGTAGTTCTTTAAGCCGTTTCGGCGGGCGACGTTCATGTAGTAGTACTGGGCTTCGAGGGCGCAATTACCTTTGACAAAGAGCAGTTCGGGAGTCATTTTGAACAGGCCGCGGGCGTTGTCGATGTTGGCTTGGAGCAAGGGGACCGATGATACGCGGGTGGGGAAGTTGGCGGTGTAGTTGAATCCGGTGTGGTTGTCGGCGTTGGGCGACGAGTAGTTGAATGAGGCTCCAATCTGGAGGACATCGCCGTCGCTGAATCGCGGACGCCAAACGAGTCGGGTCTGTGCTCCCCATCCTTGCTTGCCCATGGCGACGGCGTGGGTGCTCATCGCTGCTGCCTCGGCAAACACCGTCGTTCCGGCAAAGAATTGTCCTTTATCATATTCATACATGAGGCCGAGCAGTCGGGGGTTGGCGTTGAAGAACTCGTTGGAGGTGGGCTCTTCATAACTGGGCTTCATTGATGAACTGGTTTCAGAGTTCAGACCAAACTGAGGAACGAAATAGCCGCCACGCAACAGGTTGTTTTCGTTGAAATCATATTCGAGATAGGTGTCTTTCAACCCGACGGCTCCGTAGGCAAATCCTACATCGATTTTTGCTTTCCACTTCCCATAACTTGCTTTGACACCAAGTCGCAGGTCGGGGATGGCGACGCCGTCGACAAACTTTGAGTCGGTGCTTCCGTCGGTGATGTCACCGTTTCCTCCCAGATATGCGGCTCCGTCCATGAGGATGCGGCCGGTCGGGGTGATTTGGATGGTTTTCTTGGCCGGCTTGGTGGGCTGCTCGGTTTCAGAACTGACGGTGGTGACCTCGGCAACGGTCCGTGTAAAAGGGTTGACAAAAACTACCTCGGTCCCGGTGGTTTGGGTGGCGGTTTGGTTGTCGGGCTGCGCGGTCTCTGCGGCATAGCCGGCAGTTGTCATTGTGGCAGCGGCTATGATGAATAATGTTGCTCTCATAGTGGGGTGTGTCTTAAATAGTTGTTGAATGGCGTTGTTTTAGATAAGATAGATAGAGGTGTAAGTGTGTTTAAGTAGAACGGGTGACAGTGGGTTAGTCAGAAGTGGTCGGGGTCGGGACGGGGGTACCGGCGGCTACTTTACCCTCTTTTTTGAGGCGCTTAAACTCGTCTTTAGCTTTCTGGAGCTGGGCTTGGAAGCCGGGGTCGGCGTGGAGGCGGGCAACGGTTGCCGAGCCGGTGATGCGCCCTGCATCGACATCGCTCTGAAAGTGGTAGCCACAGATGACGCGGCTCTGTCCCATTTCATATCCGCGTTTGAGGATTTCGTTCTGGCGGGCGGGGTTTACTTCGGCAAGTACCAGCGCGGTAGCCCATCCAATCGAGGTGTGGCCCGAGGGGTAGGAGCCGTTGGTCGATAGTTCTTCTTGCTGAGCCGGGTTGCAGGTCATCTCGTCGTAGAATGCAAAGGGGCGGGTGCGGTTATAGTAGTTCTTGGCATCACGGGTTCCGAGGTCACCGGCATCTTCACGCATTCCGATGACGAGTTTGTAAATTTCGGGAGTTCCATCCTTGGTTATATCGATACCGAATGCCTCAGAGAAAGCCATCGGGACGCCGTCACCCTCAACGTTTGCATCTTGTGATGCCTGGTCGCCACGCGGAGTGTCACGTTGCAGTTTACCCCAGTTGTACATAGCCTGATCATTGAGGAAGGCTATCGAAGCGCCATCGGGCGGGGGAGGAAGAAGCAGGAAACTATTGGGGACGTCACCTTCCTGAAGAAAGAATACATCGGGGTTGGTGCGGTGGTCTTTGATTTTTGTAGCGGTGGCATCTTGTGCATAAAGACCTGTAAATGTTGCGGCAAAAAGAAGCGCGCAAGCGACTCGACGGAGGGTTGTGATGTTAAGCATAGTTGTTTATGTTTTTAGAGTTGTTATTCTTTTTGGGCTTTGGATTGTTCACTTACGGTGAAGGTCTCCGTTATATCTTTAAAACAACAGTTTATCTTTAAAGTTTGAACAGTTTTTTATGTTATAAAACACGATTTTTACGCAACTTTTGACGAAAAACGAGTAAAATTGAAAAAAATGTTGTAATTTTATGCCCTGAATTTCAAAAGCCGTTACATTTTAGGCTTCTTTTATATTATAGCGTCTTAAAAAGGTAAAAAATTATTAGGAAAACACTATGTGTGGAATTGTTGGATATGTAGGTAGCAACAATTGCTACCCCATGCTCATTAAGGGACTTCATCGCCTCGAATATCGCGGTTATGACAGTGCCGGCGTTGCAATAATCGATAAGAATAACAGGATAAACGCTTATAAATCAAAGGGTAAGGTGGAAACTCTCGAGCATAATTGCGAGGACAAGAATGTCGAGGGCACTATTGGTATAGCCCACACTCGCTGGGCCACCCACGGCGAGCCGAGCGATGTCAACGCCCATCCTCACTTGAGCGAGGACGGCACAATCGCCCTTGTCCACAATGGGACCATTGAGAACTACAGTTTGCTGAAGGAGGCCCTTATCGAGCAAGGGTGCTCGTTCAAGAGTAGCACCGACACCGAGGTGCTTGTCCAGCTCATCCAGTATATCCGCGACACGAACGGATGCACCCTTCTCGCAGCAGTGCAAGAGGCTATGAATCAGGTTGTCGGGGCATACGCGATAGCAGTCATTGACAACCAAATTTCTGATACAATGATAGTTGCACGCAAGAGTTCACCACTCGTTATCGGCATAGCCGACGATGCGACCTACATTGCAAGCGACGCGTCGCCTATCGTTGAATATACCAACCGCGTTGTCTACCTCAACGACGACGAGATTGGCATCATCACCCGCGGTGAACCGCTAAAGGTTATCAACGTCGACAATACGCCGTCGCCTATCGATATTCAGACTCTCAAACTGTCGGTTTCTCAACTGGAAAAGGGTGGTTATGACCACTTTATGTTGAAGGAGATTTTTGAGCAACCGATGACAATAGGCGACTCAATCCGCGGGCGAGTTGTCGACGGTCAAGTGACCCTATCGGGCGTACAGGAAAACAAAGAGGCGTTTCGCAAGGCTCGACGCATTATCATCATCGGCTGTGGGACGTCGTGGCATGCGGGGCTGATTGGGCGACATCTGATTCAGGACATGGCGCGCATTCCGGTGCAGGTCGAGTATGCAAGCGAGTTTCGTTACAGCAACCCAATTATCAACAGCGACGATATTGTCATCGCAGTCTCCCAATCGGGCGAAACGGCCGACACCCTGGCGGCCATCCAGATTGCGCGCGAAAAGGGCGCGTTTGTCTATGGGGTTTGCAACGTAATCGGTTCATCGATAGCTCGTGAGACCCATTCGGGGACTTATATCCATGTTGGTCCGGAGATTGGCGTTGCCTCCACCAAGGCCTTTACCGGTCAGGTTACTGTCTTGACCATGCTGGCTCTCGCCATCGGCCAGCTTAAGCAAACGGTTGACAATGAAACGATTGGGGCAATATGTGAGGGTATAAAGCAACTTCCCGCTTTTATTGGCGAAACTCTCAAACTGAATGACAAGATTGAGAAACTTTCACGAATCTTCACCTACGCCCACAATTTCCTCTACCTCGGCCGAGGTTACAATTACCCGTCGGCTCTCGAGGGGGCGTTGAAACTCAAGGAGATAAGTTACATCCATGCTGAAGGTTATCCCGCGGCCGAGATGAAGCATGGGCCTATCGCACTGATCGACCGTGAGCTACCGACGGTTGTCATTGCACCCAAAGACAACCTCCACGAGAAAATCATCTCCAACATTCAGCAGGTCAAGGCTCGCGGCGGCTCGGTCATCGCCGTGGTCAACAAGGGTGACGAAACAATAGCAGCGCTGGCCGACCACACCATCGAGGTCCCGTCGGTTCCCGAGTGTCTTTCACCCGTCATCGTTTCAATCCCGTTGCAGTTGCTTGCTTATCATATCGCGATTAAAAAAGGCTGTGACGTCGACATGCCGCGCAACCTCGCCAAGTCGGTCACTGTCGAATAATCCCGCCACCTATCGACGCTGTAATCTCGCGTCGTCACACAAGCAAGCCGGCGACGAGGAGTCACAACTCCTCGTCGTCGGTTTTAGATATGTCTGATAAATTTGGCAGGAATGCCTCCCACAATTGTGTTGGCTTCTACATCCTTGGTGACAACAGCGCCGGCGGCCACAACGGCATTGTCGCCAATTGTCACGCCCGCGAGGATGGTTGAGTTGGAACCGATCCATACATTTTTACCCACTACTATAGGTCGGGGAATGCAAATCTGCCGTCGGGCGGGATTAAAGTCGTGATTGAGCGTTGCAAAAACAACATTGTGTCCTATTAGGCTACCGTCACCGAGCCAAACTCCTCCTTGGTCTTGGAACTGACAACACGCATTTATAAACACATTGTCGCCAACATGGATATTACGTCCGAAATCAGTGTAAAAAGGAGGAAAAACCCTGAAATTGTTTGGAACCTTATAACCGAATAGTTCAGAAAGTATTTCCCGAATTTCTTCGAGGTTGTGGTAGCAATTGTTTAGTTGGGATGTAATCCTCCGCGCTTCCTCGTTTTGGCTATTAAGAACCGCGATAGCATCGGGAGTGTCAATTGGTCTACCGGTCTTTACAAATTCTTTGAACTCTTCAACTGTCATTTTTCTATTGTTTTGATTGCAATGTTGCAAAGTTACAAACTCTACTTTATTTATTTGTAAATTTGTGCCGTAAACAAATTCTATTCAAATAAATATTATGGAAATCAGATTAAATTTTAAACTTGTGGTAACAAGTTTGGTCGTGTTATTTGCGATTGTATTGGGTTTGATGTTTGGCATACCCGCCTATAGAGTATGGTCACAAGAAATGGAAGGTAAGGCGGAACTTGCCAAGGCTGAGCAAAACCGCAAAATTAAGATTGCCGAAGCCGAGGCAAATCTTGAAGCCGAGAAACTGAATGCCAAAGCCGAGATCGAGCGAGCGAAAGGCGCAGCTGAAGCTATCAGAATCGAAAATGGCTCATTGACACCAACCTACATTCAGTATCTGTGGGTCAGACAGCAGAACCTTAATCCCGGCGACAAAGTCATCTATGTGCCCACCGAGACCGGTCTACCCATCCTGGAAGCGGGCCGCAACTTACTCAGATAGCGCCTCCTCCAATCTGCGTCAGTCCTTTAAGACACCCGCTTAGCCCTCAAAAACACCAACAACTTTCGCTCCGGCGAGAGTTGTTGTGTTGTTTTATGAAGAGAATTTGATTTTCACCCTGAAACCGGCGAGCGGAAGCCGATTAATTCGGTCAAGCACTCCGTATCGAAAAGACAGGAAGCTATTGAATGTTATGCCATATAATTTCTGATATATCGGCAATAAAAGATGAAGTGGTTTCAGGAGTATATTTGGAATCAGCAATAAAAACAGCAATTGAATATTTGTTCTTATTTGGTAGTATAATATAACCTACATCGTTTATACCAATAATTCTTCCTTGAGAATTTACGTCTCCCGTACCGGTTTTATGGCCTATTGTGACATTGGTTGAAAGGAACGGTTTAGCAAGTCGATCGTTCCCTGTTCTACAATTTTCCATTAAGAATTTTATATAAGAATACTCTTTATCGGAAAATATCGGTTGTGAATTGAAATAGTCGACGAATTTACACATTTCCAATGGGGTACATCTGTTTTGATAAGAAAGATAAATGTCTTCATGCATTTCATCCTCGGTATTAATTAGATGAATGTCTGAGAATCCCATTTTAGTTATAATACTGTCGGCATAGTTGGTCCCTCCCATTAATTTATACAATACGTCACACGCATTATTATCGCTCTCTACTAATGAGTAATACAAAATATCTTTGAGTGGTAATTTTAGGTCTATTATACCAAATTTATCCCTGATTGGACTATATGTATTTTCTTTGATATCAGATTTTGGAATAAAAACTGTATCGTTTAAATCCTTTTGATTTTCCCGACAGTAATTGATGACAGCGATGGATTGTGGAAATTTATACACACTCAACATTGGGAACTCCTTATTTCCATTAATTTGCAAAGTATCTTTGCCTTCATATATGCAGGCAATACCTATTCTCGCATCAATGTTTTCAATATAATTTTGAAGTTCTTTTTCGGCTGATTCTATATTAAGACGTGTTCCTTTTGCCCCGACAACAAAATAAACAAGACAACTCAATATTGTAATTATGAAAATTCTAATCATTAGTTTATTACTTTGTATTATTTATTTCTTTATCGCGGGAATTGACGCCAAAAATAATAGCGTCGCTGATTTTTGAAATTCACCGGGAGTGAAGAGTTGATTTCTGAGACCGAATGGGTGCTATCGAGTTAAATAAAAAAGACTTCCCGGGGGAAGTCTTGGAGGTACCTAGCAGAATCGAACTGCTGTACACGGTTTTGCAGACCGTTGCCTAACCACTCGGCCAAGGTACCGGTTTGGGGTTTTGCGAGTGCAAATTTAGAGAGTTTTATTTGGATGTGCAAATTTTTTGACAACTTTTTTATTCGTATGGCGAAAAATGTTACTGAGACAGGTTCAACCGATAAGTTAAAATGTGAAAAATATTAAAGAATGGCTATTTCTCGTGCCAAAGAATCGTTGCCGGCGACGATTGCGTCGGTGAACCCGGCCTGGTAGTCGGCGGCCTCCTGAACGCCGTGGCGACGCTGGATGAGGGATATGACGGCGCGGGTGTCGAGCAGGCGGTCGTGAAGTTCTTCGCCGGAGAGGTTGTCTTTCAGCAAGGCGTTGGCGGCAGATGCACCGGCGCGATAGGCGTCGCTTTCGGCGTTGACGGCTGTGCCGGCGGGCACGTTCTCGTGGATAATGCCGGCTTTGGTCGAGTCGCCCGAGTTGCAGGCGACCGTCATCGCGGCGGTCAGTAAAACAAGAAATATCTTTTTCATTATTTATAAAACAGCAGCAATTCTACGAATAGCAGCGAGTCGTGACATAAACGAAGCGTCTGACTTGGCTTTCTGTAGGTTATATTCATTTTGTAGTTTAATCCAAATATTGGCCGAAATGCCTAAAGCAGCCTCGAATAATAGTGCCATCTCGGCGTTTACGCTTCGCTTGCCTTTTATAATCTCATTCAATAACGATGGCTTAACTCCAATCTGAGATGCAAATTTTGCTTGAGAAAGTTCTCGACATTGGAGTTCATCAAGCAGTAGTTCTCCCGGATGGGTTGGTTCAAATGATATCAAATTATTCGCTATCATTTGCGGATTTATATCAGGTAGATTAATCATGTCACTCATAATGATTTGATAATTCAATAATATTACATATTGTTAATACTGAATCTTCAGTTGTTTCCTTTATAGAAAACACAACTCTGTATTTAAGATTTACTCTTACTGAAAATAATCCCATCTTGTCTCCGTGAAGAGCCTCGAAATTTAGAGATTTGAACGGGAATAAATCTTCCTTGGATGTTGCTGCCTTAAGATAGTCGATGCACCTTTTGTATCTTTTAATAACATCTGGTGGATAACGATGTTTCTTATCTTTGCTTAGACCTTTTTCATAATAGTCTCGCAAATATTCTTCTTGGAAAGTTACGACCATATTATCTCATTTTCAATTGCAAAAATAATATATTAATTTTTCATTCACAATTTTGTGAATGAAAAAATGGGTTATTTCGACAAAAGAAAGCATTGATTATGTATTGGAGCAGAAACAAAGGGCTATTTGGGCGCAGGCGTCGGCGTCGGCGAGGGCGTTGTGGTGGTTGGTGAATGGGATGGCAAAGAATTGGCATAGGGAGGGGAGGGAGTGGGACCCAATCATGCCCTTTGGGATGAGATGGCGCGACATCTCGAGGGTGCAATAGAACGGCGGTTCGGGATAGTCGATGCAGTAGCAACGGCACGCGGCGCGGATGCATTGCTCGTCAAATTTTTTGTTGTGGGCAACGAGCGGTAGTCCCTGGCAGAAGTTTTCAAAGTCGTGCCAGACGACGTCCCACGTTGGCGCGTCCTCGGTGTCGACGCGACTGATGCCGTGTACTTGCTCGGTGAAGTAGCGGAAGTAGTATTCGGGCTCGGGTTTGACGAGGCGATAGAAGCGGTCGACAATCCGGCCGTCAACAACCTTGACGGCACCGATAGAGCAGATGCTGGTGGGGTGGTTGTTGGCGGTCTCGACATCGACTGCTACAAATGAGTTTGCTAACATTCTCCCTCCTCGTTTAGCAGACTGATGACGGTGTCACGCACTTGCTCCATGAGCCAGCGTGGGGTCGATGTGGCGCCACAGATGCCGATAGACCCGGCGTTGCCGAGTTGCGACCGGTCGAGCCCCGAGGCATTGCTGACGAGTATCGACGCCGGGTTGACGCTCAAACACTCGTTGTAGAGCACCCGACCGTTGGAACTCTTGGCGCCAGAAACAAAGATAATGACATCGTGGGAGCGCGCAAAGTCGCGTAAGTGGTCAACGCGGTTGGCGACTTGACGGCAGATGGTGTCGTGATAGGTGAACTCGGTGTCGTGGGCCTTGCGACGCTTAATTTCCTCAATCATAGCGCGGAAGCCTTCGAGAGCCATGGTTGTCTGGCTATACAGGGCGATGTCTCGGTTGAAGTCGACGCGGTCAAGGCCGGCGATGTCTTCAACGACTATGGCTCGCGAGTCGGTTTGCCCGACGAGGCCGTTGACCTCGGCGTGGCCGCTCTTTCCATAGATGACAATTTGGGTCTCGGGCGACGTGGTGAATGTCTCCTTTATGCGTCGCTGGAGGGCGAGCACAACGGGACACGTAGCGTCGATGATGTTGATGTTGTTGCGACGGGCAGTGGAGTAGGTTGATGGTGGCTCTCCATGGGCGCGAAGCAGGACGTTGGCATCAGCGATGTTGTCGAGGTCAGCGTGGGAGATTGTGACAAGTCCCTTGGCGCATAGGCGCTCTACCTCGTCGCTGTTGTGAACAATGTCGCCAAGGCAGTAGAGCGGACGCGTCCCTGCGTCGAGTTCCTCCTCGGCCTTGCGGATGGCCGAGACCACGCCGTTGCAAAAGCCCGAGCGGTTGTCGATTTCAACTATTGGCAATCGTTTCATTGCGGTTAGCCTCGAGTGATTTTATGAAAGAGGTCAAGCATAAATTGGTTTTGCTCTTCAAAAGCCATGTGGGTGTTGTCAAGCAACACAGCGTCAGGGGCTTGGCGCAACGGACTCTCGGCGCGAGTGCGGTCAATGTGGTCGCGCTCGTTGACGTTGTGGAGCACCTCCTCATAGGTTGCATGCTCGCCTTTAGCCTCGAGTTCGGCCATGCGGCGGCGTGCACGCTCTTCGGGGGCGGCGGTGATAAACACCTTCATCTCGGCGTGTGGAAAAACGGTGGTGCCGATGTCGCGGCCGTCCATTACAATTCCTTTTTCGGCACCCATGGCCTGCTGGCGAGCAACCAGAGCGTGGCGCACGGCCGGAATGGCGGCGACGGGCGAGACATGCTCGGCAACCTCAAGACGGCGAATTTCGGCCTCGACATCCTCGCCGTTGAGCATGGTCGATTGCTTGCCGCCGGGGTTAACTTTGAAGTCGATATGAATCGACGGGAGGGCTGCGGTCAGCGCCTCGACGTTTATGTTGCCTGCCGCGTCGATGAGCCCGGCGCGAAGTGCATATAGTGTCACGGCACGATACATGGCGCCCGAGTCGATATAGCGGTAACCTATTTCAGAAGCAAGGTAGCGCGAGATGGTGCTTTTGCCCGACGATGAGTAACCGTCAATGGCAATTATGATGGGGTTGTTCATTTGGGGTGCTGAATGAATGGTGGTTTTAGTTGGTAAAATCGCTCAGCGACATCGAGAGATTGACCATAAAGGTGGTCGCTCCGGTGTGGGGTTGAGCAAGCGCGAGGCCTACGCCAAAGCGGCCCGCTTTCAGTCCGGCGCCGATTGAGAAGCCCGACAGGAAACTGCGCGAATAGGTCGACATGTCGGTTCGCGTCTTGTAGTTGTAGCCGAGGCCGATGTGAAAATTTTGGGACGGCATATAGTCGGCGGCAAAGATGAGATGTCGGAAAAGGTTGGAGCCGAACGACTCTTTCAGCCCTATGTCGACCGAACCGTCGCCGGCGTCATAATAGGGTAATTTCCATTGCGTTAGATTCCATGCTGTGACCGAGAATCGGAATGGCAACGTCCCGAACGACTGTGACCAGCCGAGGCGTACGTCGATTGGCAATCGGTCGTAGGAATCGTTGAATCGCTTGATTTGACCGCCGAGATTGGCAACTACAACCGAGAGCGACAGGTCACGCTCGTCGTCATAGTAGTTGATGCCAAGGTCGGTGGCAAGGGCGAGCGCCGAATATTGCTCATAGTTGCTTGACACAAACTTGAGGTTGATGCCTCCACGCAGGCGTTCGGTGATGTCGTGGCTATACATGACGTTGACGGTCAAGTCTTTGGGAGAAAAATTGGACGTCGGGTTTCCCATCTCGTCCATACCCTTAATCTCTCCGTAGCCAAAATACTGGATGCCGGCAGCCCAGGCGCTGCGTTCGCTTCCGCGCAAGGCAAACTTGGCTCCGGCAAAGTTTGACCCGCCGACATAGTGCATATAGTTCAGCCCGATTTGCTTGTGATACTCGGCACCGAGCAGGGCCGGGTTCTGGTCGATATTGTTTACGTCGTCAAAAATGTTTGTGATGTTAATGCCTCCAAGACCGTAGGCAAGGGTCGAGGAGGGTATATTCAGGAAGTTATAGGCCGGCGAACTTTCAGCCGCGCGTCCAACGAGGGCGACAATTGCCATCGTGGCAACCGCCGCAATCCTGAGCGCCTTTTTATGCACTGTTTTCTTCATCAAAAATATAACGTAAACCCGTGGCCGCTTATTATATCGAGGCTCGCAAATTTGTGTCAACTATCCCAAGCCAAATTTTGTTTATCCATAAATATATGATTAATTTTGCAAAAAGTTGAATAAACGTTACTGTTATGGACAACAAAGAGAGAACCCGATTGCTCGAAGCAATCAAGAATCGTCACAGCGTTCGTCGCTATAAATCAGAGCCAATCCCCGAGGATATATTAGCCTTGTTACGGGCTAAAATCGACGAACTTAATGCCGCCGGCAATCTTCACATCCAGTTGGTTGTCAACGAGCCTCGCGGTTTCAATGGCCCGCTTGCCTACGGGCAGTTCTCGGGCGTCGAGAACTATTTTATCGTGGCCGGCAAGAAGGATGACACGTTTGACGAGCGTGCCGGCTACTACGGCGAACAACTCGTGCTTTATGCCCAGACGCTCGGGCTGAACACCTGCTGGGCCGGTTTGAGTTACAAGAAAATTCCCGGGACCTACGACCTCGATGATGGCGAGAAGATAAGTTGTTATATATCACTCGGATATGGCGTAACACAAGGCGTCGCCCACAAGATAAAGACACCCGAGCAGGTCAGCAATGTCGGCGACTCGACGCCGGCGTGGTTTCTCGACGGGGTCAAGGCCGCGCTACTTGCTCCGACAGCAATCAATCAGCAGAAATTCAGTTTTGAGTATGTCGCGCCGTCGTCGCCCGGTGACAAGGCACGGGTTGTTGCACGCAAAGGGTTCTCGCTTGTCGGCTACACACGTGTAGACCTCGGCATTGCCAAGTGTCACTTTGAGATAGGTGCCGACCCGTCCAACTTTGACTGGGCTTAAATTCTGTTTCCAATAAAAAATGGGAGGTTGAGCCACGTGGGGCTCTTCCTCCCGGTATCCCTGTATAGGCAAGGTTGATTAATGGATTACTTTATTTGTGGGTGTGCTCAGAGCCCTGAGCATCCTTGTGGGTATAAATCTGGTTGTAGTCAGAGTCGTTGAGGTGGGCACCCTCTTCCTTTGTTGGATAGTCGCCGGCCTGTGACTCGTCGATTTTAACCGAGCAATCGTGGGCAGTTGATTTCCAGTCGCCCTCTTGATTGGCGGCAAAGGCGTTGATGTAATAGTCGGGATAGGGTTCGTCGAGGAATTTGACTGTAGCCTGGTTCAAGTAGCGCAAGATAGTCTCGCGAGCCACGTTTCCACGCTCGCCATCGACACGTGTCCATGTACCGTCAATCTGCTCGTAGCGGCCGAAGTAGTTGAATACCTCAAAGTTGAGGCCATCCCCGAAGTTGGCATAGCAGTAGTCGAGGACTTCCTGATTGATGCCGTCGGTGGTCACGCGGATGCCATCATCCTCAAGCGAAACGGTAAGTGTGACGACGTTGTCGCCGATTGTGTAGCTGACCGATTCTTTTTGGCCGGGAATGTAAAGACCGGCGTTGGTGGCTATGATGTCAAGGTCATCGGCCTCGCAATAGTATTCGTGGGGAATGGGGATAAACACCTCTACGTCACCGGGATAGCGCACGTGAATCGAGAGTTTGGAGACAAGGTCCTCGGCGGTGTATTGAGAATGTGAGTCGTTGAGCGACAGATTGATTTCGACCTCGGTAAAGTCGGTGCAGACAACATTGTCGCCGGGTTCATCCTGGCCGGGGTTATCTTCGCCGGGTTCATCACCGGGTCCTTCTTCGCCGGGCTCTTCGCCGGGCTGCCCGGGAGCCACACGGGGTACAAATTCATAGCCGACGCCACACTCAAAGGCGTTCACGCCGCGCTCGGTGACGTCATCGTTGGCGCTGGCGTCAAATTCGTCGAGATTCAGCGGGTAGGTCTTGCCATTGCCACCGGGTTGGTATTCAAGAAGTTCGGTGACATCCTGAGAGTTGTTTATTGTCTTGGTGACATAGAAATTGACGTTGGTAAACAGGTCGGCAAAGTTTGACTTATTGACAACGGCACCGCCAAAGTCCTTGCGTTCGCCTGCAATCTCGTTGGTCAAGATGTAACCGGGCTTGGCGTCGTCGCCCTTGATTCGAGCGTTGACACCCTGCATGAAGATAGTGCCTGCAACGGCCATGCCCTCGGGAGCCATGTTGACCGTGGCGCCATCTTTGACATAGAGTTCGTCGGTGTTCAGGTAGCCGGTGAAAATGTTCAGGTCGGGCTCAACGGTCATCTGGCCGTCGACACAAACCTTGCGGAAGTGGCAATCGTCGGCCTTGATGTCAACGCCTCCCTTGAAGATAACCTCGCCGGTGCTGTAGATGGGTTCGTTGACAACGATGGGAACCAGTTCCTCGTCGGCACCATGGTCCTTGAAATAGTTCTGCTCAACCACCATGTAGCCTGCATCATAGATAAGGCAACCTTTGCCTATCGTGCCGGCCTCTTCTGAGTTATATATATAGGTCGAGCCATAGTTGAGTATCTTGATGTTGGTCAGCACGTTGGGGTCCTCGTCGAGCTGGTCGAAAGTGGCAAGCGAGTTGTCGAGAACGATAATGGCGGGATACTCGTTCTCGGCGATGCCATCGTTGACAGTCGAGTTGAAAAAGTTCCATTTGCCATCAACATAGAGTGTCACATTCTTGGGTAAATTGGCCAAATCGATACCGTCCCAAGAGTTGGCGAGTTCGCCTTCAAGGACATACACGCCGCCCTCTTCAAAGTTGACGCTGAAGAAGTTTGCCGGAGTGACGACCGTCGCTGTCCCGGGAACGGCAGGTGCCGCTGCCGGGAACTCGGCGGGATTCCATGACCGGCACCACTCGGTGAAATCGGGCATCACTTGATAGAAGTCTTCTCCAATATTTCTTGTACCGGTGTTGCCGAGAAGATGGCTGCCGGACCACGCGCGGATGTCGGGCTGACGAAGCAAAGCCGACTGCGATGCCGGGTTTAACAGACCGTCGGCATCGTTGCTACACGATGTGAACACACCCACAACGCCCAGCAATGCACTTACTGTTAAAAATTTTACAAATTTCATGGTTCTATCTAAATTTATTGATTATTGATTATCGAGTTTGTAAAAAATATTTCAAAACGATGTTTAATTTCAATCAAATTTAGTTTTGATTGTAAAATTCTTTAATTTGGTAACAAATTGTAAATTGATTTGACGAATGTATTTGTAATTGTATTGAGAATTTTGAACTATCCCTACAAATTGTAAGCGCAAATTAAATCCAAATATTTATACCGACAAAATGTTTCCCTGTTAAAAAATCTTAAAATCTGCACCTAATTCTAAAAATCAGAGGAGGCAGCGAAAAGGCCTTCCAATCTTGTGATAGGTAGCGTTACAACTCGATAAATCGCGATACATCGCGGTGTATCTTGTGTATCGCGATTTATCAAGAATTTCAGGATTGTCAAGCTTCCCGGAAAATCTACCCCACGGGTGATACACCGTTCCGTCAGTCTTTCTTGAAGAGGTCTTCCTCGCTGTCTTTCTTGAAGTAGGCGGCAAGGAGGGCAATGAAACGCGAAATTTGTTTGATAGCGTTTTGAGTCTCGGGTGAGATTTCTTTGGCGCCGAGACGCAACATCAGCATGCCGTATAGCGCGTTGAAGCATGTTTCGATTTCGCCGACGGCCGCTTCGCCGGCTCTGGAGCGGAGCTCGACGATGTAGGGGAGAGTGTTGTAGAACTCGGCAGTGTATTGGGTGAAACGCGGGTCGCGCAACAGGGCTTGGTGCAGCTCGACGAGCGAGGCGAGAACGTTTTTGTTTATCTGTAAGTGTCCCGTTTTCTCGACACTCTCGCGACGCATCATGTCGATGAGCGACTCATACCATTCGGTCAACTCGCGGCGTTGGTCGTCGGAGAGGTCGGTATAGCGATTGATGACGTTGGCCTTGATTTTGTCAATATCGAGGTCGTTGGCTCGGATGATGTCCTCAATTTGCCACATATATATAAGATATTCGGCAATATTCTCTTTTCGTTTTTGTGAAGCGATATACATAATATAAATGTTTATATAATAAGAACATATAAATCGCTATCCTGTTCAGAATAGGGAGCGTCTTTTACATGTTGAAATGAAATCTCGTCCCTCCGGGACGATTTTTTGAGAGAGAGCCTACCCCGCACTGCGCGCTTCGCGCTTGTACGGGGTTAATGAGAGAATCATCGCTCCGCGATGCAAGGCGATTTATAGAGAAGCCGAGATAAGTGGAGCGAGGGCAGTGAAGAATGCGTCGAGGCCGCGAGCGAAAACGGCCGGGGGACAGGCGAGGTTGATGCGGATGAAACCTTCGCCACCGGGACCGTACATGGCGCCGTCGTTGACCCACACCTTGCTGCGCTCCTTGATATATTCTTCCAAAGACTCGTTGCCGGCGGCCTCGGCGAGATGGCGCATGTCGACCCACATCAGATAGGTGCCTTGCAGCTCAAAGTAGCGGCCTGAGCCGGGCACGGAGTCAAACATGGCGCATGCGTGGCGATAGTTGGTTTGGATGACCTCTTTGAGTTCGTCGAGCCAGTCGGCACAACGGTTGTAGGCGGTGATGAGGGCGGTAACGCCAAATGGGTTGACGTCACAGATTTCGTTGTCGTTGATGGCACGTTCAATCATGCGGCGGTCCTCGGCCGACGGGGCAAAGATGTTGGCAATCTGGAGGCCGGCGATGTTGAATGTCTTGGAGGGGGAGGCA
>JAFLTK010000344.1 GCA_022511505.1 Muribaculaceae bacterium | reverse complement strand
TTGACGAACTCATGGAGAAAGTGCTCCTCGAGGCCGAAATGCTTGAACTGAAAGCCAACCCCAACCGTAAGGCAACCGGCTCAATCATCGAGTCGTCGCTCGACAAGGGTCGCGGCTATGTTGCCACCGTGCTTGTCCAGAACGGCACCCTGCGCGTCGGCGACATCATTCTTGCCGGTACCCACCACGGTAAAATTCGCGCCATGTTCAACGAGCGCAACCAGCGCATCACCTCGGCCGGTCCCGCCGAGCCCGCCCTCATCCTCGGCCTGAACGGCGCGCCCACCGCCGGCGACACGTTCAACGTCATGGACTCGGAACAGGAAGCACGCGAGATTGCCAACAAGCGCGAGCAACTCCAGCGCGAACTCGGCCTCCGCACCAAGAAAATCCTCACCCTCGAGGATATCGGTCGCCGCCGCGCAATCGGCAACTTCCAGGAACTCAACATCATTGTCAAGGGCGACGTCGACGGCTCTATCGAGGCTCTCAGCGACTCGCTCATCAAACTCTCGACCGAGGAAATCCAGGTTAACGTCATCCACAAGGCCGTCGGTGAAATTTCTGAAAGCGACGTCACTCTCGCCGCCGCCTCCGACGCCATCATCATCGGTTTCCAGGTGCGTCCTTCGCTTGCCGCACGACGTGCCGCCGAGCGCGACGGCGTCGAAATCCGCCTCTACTCGGTTATCTACCAGGCAATCGAGGAGGTTAAGGACGCTATGGAGGGCATGCTTGCTCCCGAAATCAAGGAGGAAGTTATCGGTACGGCCGAGATACTCCAGACGTTCCATATCTCCAAGGTCGGCACCATCGCCGGTTGTATCGTGCGTGAAGGCAAAATCAAGCGCGGCTGCAAGGTGCGCCTCATTCGCGACGGTATCGTTCGCTACACCGGTGAACTCGGTTCACTCAAGCGCCTCAAGGACGACGTCAAGGAAGTCACCTCAGGTTATGATTGCGGTATGAGCATCGCCGGCTACAACGACCTCCACGAGCACGACCTCATCGAGGCATTTGAAGAAGTCGAGGTCAAGAAATCCCTCTAATTTGAGCGCGCTCAAATTCTGTAAACATTGACTGATACGATGGTCAAGTCGTGGCCCGTTGCCCACGTCAACATCGGTTCCAATAAAGGCGACCGCTCCGGTAACATCGACCGGGCGGTCGCCCTTATAGCATCAGGGGCGGCCGTTGCACCCGGAGGCCGGGTTGTGCGTTCCGACGTCTACACCTCCGTTCCGTGGGGCTATGACTCGCCAAATCAATATCTTAACATCGGCATCGCCTTCCCGTGCCCCCTTTCGCCCCACGATTTACTTCATCTTCTCCAGTCAGTCGAAAAAGCCATCGACCCCGCGCCCCATCGCGACGCCGACGGCCAATACATCGACCGCACTATCGACATCGACATCATCGACCTTGGCGGCCGCGTAATAGACACACCAACCCTCACCCTCCCCCACCCCCGCATGCACTTGCGCGACTTCGTCCTCCGCCCCATGGCACAAATCGACCCTACCTGGCGCCACCCCTTCCTCCACAAAACACCCCTCGCCCTCCTCGCCACCCTAAAGTAACTCGATTTTAGAGCGGGCGCCGGCAACTGCACTGAATTTCACGCGCGGGATTTAAAAATATTTTGTACCTTTGTGAATTAAATATAGCAATGAGTACCCCCAAAGAATATTCTCTCACCCCCCAAGAGGAGGACCGCCTCGTCGAAGCCGAGTTTCGCGATGTCCTCAACGGCTATCTGGCAAGCAACCACCGCAAGAAGGTGGAAATAATCGAGCGCGCGTTCCGCTTTGCCAAAGAGGCCCACAAGGGCATCCGCCGCCGCTCGGGCGAACCTTACATACTCCACCCTATCGCCGTGGCCAAGATTGCGAGCCAGGAGATAGGGCTTGGCTCGACGTCGATTTGCGCCGCGCTGCTCCACGACGTCGTCGAAGATACCGACTACACCGTCGAGGACATCGAGCAACAGTTTGGCAAGAAAATCGCTCAACTTGTCGAGGGGTTGACAAAGATTTCGGGAGGTATTTTTGGCGACCAAGCGTCGGCACAGGCCGAGAACTTCCGCAAACTCTTGCTGACAATGAGCGAGGATATCCGCGTGGTCCTCATCAAGATGGCCGACCGCCTTCACAACATGCGCACTCTCGGCTCGATGGCGCCTAACAAACAGTATAAAATCGCCGGCGAGACGCTCTACATCTATGCGCCGTTGGCCCATCGCCTCGGGCTTTTCCTTATCAAGACCGAACTCGAGGACCTCAGTTTCAAATACGAGCATCCGGCCGAATATGAGCGCATTGACCGCCTAATCAAGCAGTCAGAGGCACGACGCACCACCGTCTACAACGATTTCTCGCTACCCATCAAGGAGCGACTCCACGCGATGGGCCTCAAATTTGACGCCAAGGCGCGATTGAAGTCGGTTTACTCTATCTGGCGCAAAATGCAGGCCAAGCAGGTGCCGTTTGAGGAGGTATATGACCTCTATGCGATGCGCATCATCTTTGACTGTGACAACGCCGCCGACGAGAAGGTTATCTGCTGGAACATCTACTCGGCCATCACCGACCTCTACCGACTGCATCCCGACCGCACCCGCGACTGGATTAACATACCGAAAGCCAACGGCTATCAGGCTCTGCACCTGACTGTTATGGGCCCCGACGGCAACTGGATTGAGGTTCAAATCCGCTCTCGCCGCATGGACGAAATTGCCGAAAAAGGATTTGCCGCCCATTGGAAATACAAGATTGGCGAGGGCGACGAGGAGAGCGAACTCAACGTGTGGCTCAAGACTATCAAGGACATCCTCGACGACCCGAACCCAAACGCCATCGACTTCCTCGACACACTGAAACTCAACCTATTTGCCTCTGAGATTGTGGTATTTACACCCAAAGGCGAACTGCTGACGCTACCCAACGGCGCCAGTGTGCTCGACCTGGCGTTTGCCCTGCACTCTGAACTCGGTACTCACTGTATCGCCGGCAAAGTCAACCACAAACTCGTCCCCCTCAGCCACCGCCTCAAGAGCGGCGACCAGGTCGAGGTCTTGACTTCCAAGAGCCAAACACCTAAGGCCGAGTGGATTAACAACCTTGCCACCGCCAAGGGCAAAACGCGATTGCGACAAGCCTTGCGACGCGAGCGCCAGCCCCTCATCGAGAAAGGCCGTGAAATTTTTGAGGCCTTTGTTGCCGAAAACTCCATCGAGCTCAACAACGATGTCATGACCAAAATCCTCGGCACCTTCCACGTAGGCAACCGCGACGATCTTTTCTATCGTCTTGGAAACGAGGAGATAAACATTGACCAATATATATCCCACGGCAGCGACAAGGCCCGCAGTTCGTTTTTCACCAAACTGTTCCGCATGCCCGGCAAGCGCCGCCGCTCAAAGCCGGTTGAGACGCCTGAACAGGCCGAGGCAACCGAAGTGCTTCCGCCCGTCAACATGAAAGAGCGTTATGTCCTGCGCTATGTCGACGATAAGCCCAACTTTGAACTGATGGACTGCTGTAGCCCCATTCCGGGCGACGACGTCATGGGCTATGTGCGCCCCGACAACCACGTCGAGGTCCACGCGCTGACATGCCCGCGCGCCCAGGTGCTCAAGGCATCCTACGGCCCGCGCATAGTCGCCACCGAGTGGGCTACCGACAATGTCAAGTTCCTCGCCGGCATCCACATCGAGGGAATCGACCGCCACGGTATCCTCCAGGAACTGACTGCGCTGATTTCCCATAGCCTCAATTTCGACATCCGTAACCTCAACATCAGCGCCCACGACGAGGTTTTCTCCTGTGATCTCAGCGTCATGGTCGACAATCGCCGCGTCGTTGCCGACCTCTGTGATAAAGTAAAGAAAATCAATGGCGTAAAAATTGCTGAACGCGTATGAAAAAGAAATTCTCCATAAAGAAACCGAGCACAACCGGCCTCCTGCGCTGGGTGTTGATGCTCGTGACAGTGGTAGTCATCGTCTATTTTGTGCCGACCGAGGACCGCAACCATTATACCTACGAGGTCAACCGCCCGTGGACCTACTCGCTGCTGACGGCCCCGTTTGACATCCCCGTTCACCTCGACTCCATCAGCAAGCGTCACGCTATCGACAGCATCAACAGCGTCTTCGAGCCTATCTACAAGGTTGATAATGCACTCGTTAAGGCAAACATCGCCAAGCTTAACGAGCGACTCGCCTCGACGCCCGACGTACCCCTCAACGCCATCGAGAAAAACAATCTGACTACCGAGATTTCCCGCCTCTACAGCAACGGCATCGTCGACCAAGCCACATTCTCCCAGATTAAAAACGGCGAGTTACCGTCGGTTCGCTATATTGAAGACAACACGGCCGTCTCAGTCCCGACGACCGAGTTCCTGTCGCCACGCATGGCCTACGCGATGCTCGACAGCCTCTTTGGCAACGACGACCGCTATCACCGCACGATTATGGCCACCCACCTTGCCGACCTCCTCACGCCCAATGTCGAACTCGACACGCTCGAAAACAACCGCATGCTTCAGGAAATGTATCAGCGCGCAACAGCCCCCATCGGCGTCATCCAACAAGGTGAACGCATCATCGACCGCGGCGACATCGTCACCCTTCGCCTCGCTACCGTTCTCGATACCTACGAGGAAATTGCGACCGAGCGCGGCGGCGACAATATCTCGACAAGTTACTATCCGCTCGCCGGCCAGTTGTTATATATCATTCTGATTATAGGCGCTTTATACTCCTACTTATATTTTTTTCGCCCCGACTATTACAACGACTCGCGCTCGCTGTTGTTTCTGATGATGATGATTGTGGCGTTTACCGTCGTGTCGTTTATCGTGGTCAAGGAGAGTTTCAGCGCTCTCTACATCATCCCGCTGGTCATGGTCCCGGTGATGACGGTTATTTTCCTCGACACGAGAACGGCCCTGTTCACCCACTTGACCGTCACACTCCTCTGCACCATGGTTGCCAACTTCCCGCTCGAGTTCATCTACCTACAGGTAATTGCCGGCTCGGTTGGCATCAACTCTATCAAGGAACTCTCGCGCCGCAGTCAGTTGGTCAAAACCGCCCTTTATGTATTTATCGCATATACTGTGGCCTACGTCGCCATCGAGGTCATGCAGACCGGCACAATCGAGCGCCTGTCGACACGCCTCATAGGCTACTTTGCCATCAACAGCGTCCTGATCTCGTTTGCCTACATTCTGGTGTTTCTCATCGAGAAACTATTTGGCTTCACCTCGCGAGTGACCCTTGTCGAACTTAGTGACACCAACAACAAACTCCTGCGCGAACTCAGCGAGCAGTGTCCCGGGACATTCAACCACTCGATGGCCGTTGCCAACCTTGCCGCCGCTGCCGCCCAAAAGATTGGCGGCAATGAGTTGCTTATCCGCGCCGGAGCCCTCTACCACGACATTGGCAAAATCAAGAACCCGGGCTTCTTCACCGAAAACCAGTATGGCGTCAGCCCCCACAACGGACTCGACCCGCAAGTCAGCGCGCGCATTATCACCAGCCACGTTACCGACGGACTCGAGATGGCCGAAAAAGCTCAGTTACCCGAGGCTATCAAGAAGTTTATCCGCGAGCATCACGGTGCCGGACGTGCAAAATATTTCTATAACACCTATTGCAATGCCCACCCCGACGAGGATGTCGACCCGACGCCGTTCACATACGCAGGTGTAAACCCGCGTAGCCGCGAAACGTCGCTCCTTATGATGGCCGACGCCGTCGAGGCCGCCTCTCGCTCGCTGAGCAACTACTCGCCCGAGGCTATCCAATCGCTTGTCAACAAAATAATTGACGGCCAGATTGCCGACGGTCTACACAACGACTCGCCAATCTCGTTCCACGACATCAAAATCATCAAAGAGGTATTTGCCGACCGCCTCAAAACGATGTACCACACCCGCATCTCCTACCCCGACCTCAAGAAACCGGCCGGGAAGTAATGTTTGTTCGTTCGGTCCTGACCGAACAACCGCCCGTCCGGCGACGTTAATATAATAAAGTGTTATTGCTGGAACTATTGCAAAAAATTATTGCCAAAAACAATAACAACACTAACAACAGCAACGACATTAACGACATTAACATCAACAACACAAAAAGATGAATACTTTTCTGCTGATAGTTGCCGGCGTGATGCTGACGGCCGCCGTGGTGATGGCATTTATACCCCAATCGTGGAGCGCGCCGCTGGCGTGGCTCGGTCTGTTGCTCGCGCGCCTGTCGGGGCATCTGATGCTGTCAACCGGGCAAGTTATATTCTGGGCCGTAGCAGCAGCGATTGTGCTGGGCATCAACTATTTGCTACCCGTCGCGGTGGTTAAGAGCCGTCGCGGAGTGCCATATATCGCCGGTGGCGCGTTGGTTGGCGCGTTTGTCGGCATGATTGCGTCAGGTGCAATGCTGATTGTAGGGAGCGTTGTCGGCGCGACATTCGGTGCTATCGCCTATATGCGTACTCCCGCCGGCGCCGACCTCGAGTTCCCATCGCGCCGTTTCTTCAACTACCTTGCCGCCAAGGGATTACCCGCCGTTGTCACCCTTTGCATCGTCGGCATCGCCCTCGGCCTCATAGTCACCCAATACACCCTCCTTTCAACCCTCAACCCATGAAATATATCGTCTCTCTACTGACCGCTTTCGTTATCACATTCTCAGCCTCGGCCCAATCGATTCTACCCCAACTCAAGCGTGAAAAACCGGACATGGACCAAATAAAACGCGAAGTGACCGACCCCTCGTCGCGCTACTACTACCCGCGACTGATGGAGGAGTATCAGCGCAACGACACGGCCATGAAAATCGACAAATATCGCCACCTGTACCTCGGCTATGTCTTTCAGGAAGACTATACACCCTATCGGTCGGCAGAACACCCGCTGACCTACGCCCGCACCCTCGCCAATGGCAAACTGACCCGCAGCGAGTGTGACGAGGTAATCACCTACGCCCTTGAGGCACTGGGCGACAACCCCTTTGACCTTCAGCAAATGATGCTCCTCATCAGCGCCTACCGCGAGAAAGGGAAAGTAAATCTCGCCTCCATCTGGCAATACAAACTCAACTACCTGCTGATGGCAATCGTCTCGACAGGCACCGGCCTTGACGAAGAAAACGCATGGTTTGTCATCGAGCCACAGCATGAATATGTTCTCCTCAACATGATGAACTACATCGTTGCCGACCAAGTATTTTATGACCCCTATTATGAATACATTAAAGTAAAAGACCCTCAGGGACGTCCCGCCGGCGGCTTCTACTTCAACATCCATAACCTCCTCGAGGAATACTACCGCAAGCACCCCGACGAACTCTAACTCGCTCAGCGGAGAATGTTGAGTGGGGTAATGAGAAGGGAGAAGTAGAAATCGGGGAATCGCCTTTTACTCTGTAATTTTTGATGCGGTGGCACTGTTTTAGTGCGGCAATTATAGGTCATTAGAGGTAGAATGCTTAAATTTGCAAAATAAATAGCACTCGACCACCTCCATAAATATGCTTTTTAATAGTTTTAAGTTTTGGCTGTTATTCATTCTTATATTTGCTCTGTATTGGCTCATCCCGAGTAAATATAGAAAAGCGAGAAAATGGTATCTGATAATCGTCAGTTACGCGCTATACATGAATTTTCAGCCATCGTTTGCCATCGTTTTGTTCGGCGTAACGATGATAACCTATCTGGGCGCGTTAGTCATCAATAAATTTGATGACTCTCAGACTTCTGACTCCAACCACACTAAACGAAAAGTCTATGGCATTGGGTTTGCCGTGCTCGCATTGCTCCCTTTGCTGACCTTTAAATATTACAATTTTATTAATCAAATAGTTTTCAGCACTTTAGACCATTTTGGGCTTTATTTTGATTCACCGGGATTGAACTGGGCGATACCGGTTGGCATCTCATTTTTTACATTTCAGGCTCTCGGATACTATTTTGACGTTTACCGACGAAAGGAGACAGCCGAGAAATGTCTTTCTGATTATATATTATTTTGCTCTTTCTTTCCTCAGACAGCAAGTGGCCCCATCTCAACGGCCTCTGAATTGCTTCCACAAATAAAAAGCGAAAAAAAGTTTGTTTTCAGTCATGGTGTCGAGGGTCTAAAATATGTGCTGTGGGGCCTGGTGTTGAAATGTGTATTCGCCGACCGTTTAGGGCTCTATGTCAACACGGTTATGAACAATTATGAGCATTTTTCAGGTCTTAATTGTGCAATCGCCGCGATATTCTTCACATTACAAATATATGGCGATTTTGCCGGATATTCATTGATGGCCATTGGTATAGCCAAAACTCTTGGGTTTCATCTTGTCAACAACTTTGACAGGCCTTATTTTGCAGATAGCGTCACAAATTTTTGGAGAAAATGGCACATATCCTTGACAAGATGGCTGACCAAGCATGTTTACATTCCACTTGGCGGAAGTCGCTGCTCAAAACCTCGACAATATGCCAATATCATGGCAACATTTTTGGTATCAGGTCTCTGGCACGGTGCTAATTATACATTTATTTTCTGGGGCGGTCTACATGGCGTTGCCCAAATTGCTGAAAAAAGCCTTGGGATAGACCCTAAAGGGAAACATGCCAATAACAAGTGGCTTTTGAGAGTTAAACCGTTGAGAATTATTTTAACTTTCATTTTGGTCACGGTGGCTTGGGTTTTCTTTAGGATGCCAACAATCTCTGACGCTTGGAATTTTATCATTCGCATATTCACAGATCACTCAGCCCAAGAGATAATGTATAAAGCGACCAATAGCGACAAGTTATTGACCTTCTTTGCCATCCTGCTTGTATTCATTGCCGAACTAAGGGCTGAATATCTTAAAGAAAAAACCAAGTGGCTGGATAGTTCATGGGCCAGATGGCTTATATATGTTGCTTTGTTTGCAATTATAATCGTGTTTGGTGTCCTTGATGCCGGTTCTTTCATTTATGTAAACTTTTAGCGAATGAAAAGATTCATTACATATATTTTGATATTCTTTTGCTTTATTGCAGTCATCGATATATCGATAGGTTATCTGGCGCGCTATCTAAATTCCCACGCCAAGGGTGGTGATACAAAAAATCATTACTACATAGCCGGCGAGATGACCGACTCGGTTCTTATATTCGGTTCGTCGAGGGCCATTCACCATTTCAACCCTAAGATACTCGAAGACTCGTTAGGAATGACGGTCTACAATTGTGGATTGGATGGGAACGGCATTATTTATAATTATGGAAGACTCATGTCAATCCTGAGAAGATATAAGCCACGGGTTATTATATATGACATCATGCCCGAGTTTGATATGAGTCACGATGATTATACAAAATATCTTCAATGGCAAAAAAGATTGTATGATGACGTCCCCGAGGTCAGAGAGGTATTTAACGACGTCGATTGGACCGAACGCTATAAAATGATTTCAAACCTTTATAAATATAACACATCGATTATTCAGATGCTTTCTGACAATGTAAAACCCAAGCAGGCCGTTTCTTACCACGGTTATAAGCCAATCGATGAGGTCATAAACTATGACGTCTCGCCTAAGGATGAACTGCCTGCTGAGTGGGATGAATTGAAACTAAAATACTTCCATAGATTCATAGAAGAATGTCAGAGAAACGGCATCGCGGTGATTATTTCTTTCTCGCCGTGGTATAAAGCGGTTAATTCAGCCCGGTTTGACAACTTTGTATCCCTGTGCAATGAATATCGGCTTCCGGTGATTGATATGTATGCCGACTCGGTTCTTTCCTCCAATCCAAATTATTTTGCAGATGCCTCCCACCTTAACTCGACCGGCGCCGACCTCTTTTCTCAAAAATTTGCTCATATCCTAAAAGGGATACTCCACGGAGCAAATATTCCTTAAATTTGCAACAACTAAAAACTATACTACCATGACCTCCAACGTTAAATCCCTGCTTAAGTTTCTCGATAACTCACCGATGTCGTTTCAGGCGGTGGCTACCGTTGCTGCGACGCTCTCAGAAGCCGGTTTCACTCGGCTCGACCCGGCCGACGAATGGGTGATTGAACCCGGCGGCCGCTATTACGTCATCAAAAACGACTCGGCAATTTTTGCCTTTATTGCGGGCGAGGGCGACCCGGCAGTCGACGGTTTTCGCATCATCTCGGCCCACAGTGACTCGCCGGGTTTCCGCATCAAGCCCCACGCTGCCATGCTCGCGCCCGGCAACGTGGTGAAACTGAACACCGAGGTCTATGGCGGCCCGATTCTCTACACATGGTTTGACCACCCGCTATCGGTTGCCGGACGTGTGATGACCCGTGGGGCCGACGCGTTACACCCTGTGACCCGGCTCGTTAAGGTCGACCGCCCGCTGCTGACCATTCCCCATCTTGCCATCCACTTCAACCGTCAGGTCAACGAGGGCAATCCGATATCAAAGCAAAAAGACATGCTCCCGGTGCTCGGCATTGTCAAGGACCGTCTTGAAGCCGACAATCTACTGATGGAGGCGCTTGACCTCGACCCGGCCGAGATAATCGGCATGGAACTGGGCCTCTATGACACCACGCCGGCGATGACCGTTGGCGCTAACGATGAATTCATTTCCTCGGGGCGCATCGACGACCTCTCGATGGTCCACGCCGCAATGACCGCTCTGCTTGCCGAGGCCGACAAGCCCTGTCGCGCCACGCGAGTCATGGCCATCTTTGACAACGAGGAGACCGGCAGCGGCACTAAACAAGGCGCGGCATCGCCGGTGCTCGACGGCATCATGCGCCGCGTTGTCGACCTGCTTGCACCCTCGCGTCGTCAGGCCTACTATCGCGCAATCGCGTCGTCGTTCATGGTCTCGGCCGACAACGCCCACGCCGTTCACCCCAACTATGTCGAGAAGCAAGACCCGACAAATCATCCGGTTCTCGGCGGCGGACCCGTCATCAAAATCAACGCCAACTGCAAGTATATGACCGACGCCGACTCGGCTGCCGTTTTCGCGAGAGTGTGTAGCGACGCCGGCGTCCCGGTTCAGTATTTTGTCAACCGCAGCGACATTGCCGGCGGCTCGACGCTCGGCAACATTTTGACCTCACAAATTGACTTGCGCGGCGTCGATATGGGCGCAGCAATGTGGGCTATGCATTCGTGTCGCGAGACCGCTTCGGCCGCCGACCACGATATGATAACCCACGCCTTTGCCGCGTTCTACACGCTATGACTTGGCCGGATGGTCGGCCTCAGCAAAAAGGTCGGTAGATAGGTAGCGGTCGCCGGTGTCGGGGAGCAAGACAACTATGTTCTTGCCCTTGGCCTCGGGACGGCGTGCAACCCGGGTGGCTGCAAACAGTGCCGCGCCGGCCGAGAATCCCGAGAGGACACCCTCGGTGACTGCAACCATGCGCGCGGCGTTAATGGCCTCGGGCGTCGCAATCTTGATAATCTCGTCGACGGTCTTCGGGTCATAAATCTCGGGCACAAAGCCGGCACCGATGCCTTGCAGGCGGTGGGGCCCGGCGTTGCCGCCGCTCAACACGGGCGAGTCGGCAGGCTCGACGGCAATTATCTTAATCTCGGGGTTGCATTTCTTCAGATAATGACCCACACCGGTGATAGTGCCGCCCGTTCCGACGCCGGCCACGAAATAGTCTATCTCGCCGTTGGTCTGTTGCCACAGTTCGGGACCGGTTGTTCGCTCATGGACCGCCGGATTGGCCGGGTTGACAAACTGGCCGAGGATAACCCCGTGGCGAGTGTCGCGACACACCCGCTCGGCCATCTCGATGGCACCTTTCATGCCGGCGGCGCCCGGTGTCAAAATCAGTTTCGCGCCGTAGGCTTGCAGCAGGCGGCGGCGCTCGATGCTCATCGTCTCGGGCATCGTCAGAATAACCTCATAGCCTTTGGCAGCGGCAACAAGAGCAAGCCCGATGCCGGTGTTTCCGCTCGTCGGCTCGATGATTACCGAACCCGGCTTGATGACTCCGCGCGACTCGGCATCCTCAATCATCGACAACGCCACGCGGTCTTTCACACTGCCGCCCGGATTGAACGACTCGAGTTTTGCACTTATCAACGCATCAAGTTTCAGCGCCTTGCCATAGTTGTGGAGTCGCAAAAGCGGTGTCCGGCCAATCAGTTCGGTGATATTATCGGCTACTTTTTTCATATCTTGCTAAAGATGGATTATTTATAATTGTTCTTAATTTCTAAACTTCAACTTTAAACTTCAACTTGAGCATAGCTAAAGTTTTTGGTTGTAGTTTTATCTTTAAACTCTCAACTTTAAACTTCAACTTGAGCGCAGCGAAAGTTGAATAATTATATATCTTTAACAATCCGAAAACCAAGAATGTTCACCCCCGGGCTTTAGAATTGGTAGCCGAAGCCAAAGACAACGCGGACTACCAAAAAACACCTCGGCGCCCAGATGACAGTTTTTCACTTGTGTGTCATAGCCAAGCGTACCTCTGAGATACTGAAACTGTATCTTCTCAGAATACACACTGACGTTCAACTTGGCTGAATAATGGTCTTTATAGGTATATTTACCATAAACGAGACGCGTGTTTTCGATACCAACCTACACTTGGGCCGATGCCGCGGGGACCGACAGGACAACTGCCGTCAATATAGCCAATATAACTTTATATCTTGCCATGGTACTTAGTTTAAGCGTTTTAACAGAGCCGACGACAGGATTTCATAACCATAGTCGTTGAGGTGTAACCCGTCGGTATAATACTGATAATTAATGTCATCGCCGTCCATAAAGAAGTCAAAAACATCGATATACTCGATCTTGGGATAGACAGGGAGTGCCTCCTGTATCTTGGCGTTGAGGTTTGCGATTTTTTTATTGATATCGGCCGGATCGGTAGCAAAACGGCGCGGGAGTATTGAGTAGAGATAAATCTTGTTGCAATCTATGCGCGAAATCGCCGACAGATAGCGCTCTACATACTCATCGACCGGCTCATTGAGGTAATATTTCTTGTCGTTGGTGCCAATCATTACCATGGCAACATCGTTTGTATCAGTATAAATCGACAACTTCTCGATATAATCAATGCCCGAGCCCGAGAGCCCATAATTATAGACCAACTGGGACGGGAGCGTCGCGTCCAGTGGCCACCTCGCTATATTTGAGTCACCTATCGCAAGGATTGTTACATCCTTGTCGCGCTCGCTACATGATGTGAACAGCATTATGAAAATGGAGAGAAAAAGGATTAACTTACTGTGTTTCATTTGCTTAGTGGATATTTCAGTCGGTTTATAGCCTGCTCGGTATAGATTTGGGTGCCATTGACGTTGATGTGTACATTATCATAGAAGAGCGTGCTGTCAGAGGCAAACGGTTCCGCATAATTATGACTTTTTTAAAGGGGCACACCTCATGACGCAATCATCACGTCAAATAGGCCTGGGCATCGGTTGCAGCCTCTTGTTTCGTGCCGCTGTCAAGTTGCATGCAAAGGGTCATATAGAACAGCAAGACGTCGAAATTGAAGGAGCGGAGCGAAGCATCATAAAATTGTATGATTAAGAAAGCGAGAGCCAATAGCGTGACGACTTTGTGGGCTAACGGATAATTAGACCTCCTAATCCAAAGATTGCGAACCATCAGGCAGACAAACCAAACATATCCAATCCATCCAAGTTGGACAATGATAAAGAAAATCCACGGGCGGGAGCCGTTTAGCAGCCACTCGTTTATGCGTGCAAAGCGTGGCACATCTGACATTGTGCCACCCTTAAACTGTCCTAAACCTGCACCAAAAAGCAAGCCTCCTTCTGTGTCTCTTAACTCGGGCGCTATCAAGACCAGTTTGGCAATTCGAGGAATATCTACAGTCCACCATTCACGGGGGTCAACGTCCATCGTTCCATCTTGAATCATCATGGACACTTCTATTATATTGTCGAGATCTTGACCATACAGATAATCCTCAAAAAATTCAACGCTTAAGACCTCGTCGGGGTCCTGTTTGGTCACACTGAAATATAAACTGCCGAGACCTATAAAAACGGCAACGCCAACCGGCAATACATAGAGTATTTTTACTAAGAAATGTCTGTCAAACTTAATGAGCAAGATGAAATAGGCCGCCAAGAGGATAAAACTAACCTTGGTCTCGTTGAGAAACGAAGGATAGAGCAAAAAGATGTACATGCGGTTCTTCCACAGACTGCTGAAGTATTGGCTGCTATCCCATCGCCTTACAATTAAAAAGAAAGAAATCAAATAGATTGACATTGACATCATGCCCGAAGCACCGTGGCCCATCGTTCCGCCACCCCAGTCGCCGGCACCATATTTGATAAACTGCCAAGTGATGGTAAAAGCCTGTAGCCACAACCACGCCGTCAACGTCTTGTCCATCAACCGTTTAAACTCCTCGCGATATTCACAGGTCATAAACCAGCGCAAGATAGGGACGGCGAAAATAAGCCCCAGGAAATCTCGCGTGCCGTTGAAAAGGTTGAAGATGCCGATGTGGTTGAGGAAAAGTGTCGAGATGGCTCCGATAATGAGATATGACCAAAAAACCACCATGTCGCCTCGCTGTTTCAACGTCAGCAGACCAAGGACGATAATCACGAGGTCACAGGCGGCAAGAATAGCATTGTGAAGTTTTTCTAACGGCGGTATTAATTGCTGATCCACAAACCCGAGGCATGACATTATCCAAAAGACTGTCACAAACGGGTAGAGGTAAAGTTTATACCGACTTATCATCGCCCTCGGGGTTTACTGTTTTTCTTCAAATGCCATGGCGCGCTTGAACGTCACTGATTTACCGACGTGTTAAGACACGGTGCCTTTCTGGCCGTAACCGTAACCATAGCCCTGACGGGCGGTGGTGCCGTTGATGACGAGTGTCAGTTTCTTCAAGCGGCCCTCGTGATAGAGGCGGTTGACATACTTGACCTCGCGCATTGTCGAGTAGTTGGCGCGGCAAACGTAAACAGTCGCGTCGCTGATACGAACAAGCGAGAACGTGTCGCTGACCATACCGACGGGGGCCGAGTCGAGCAGAATGTAGTCATACATGCCGCGAAGACGCTCCATTAGCTCGTCGACACGGTTTTCGGTTAACAATTCTGACGGATTGGGCGGAACCGGACCGGCCGTGATGATGTCCATGTTGGGCATCAGCGGCTCGCGGCGCAAGATGTCGTCGATAGTTATATCCGGGTTGGCCAGATAGTCGGTAAAGCCGGGACCTTCGGGCAGGTTGAGATACTCGACGAGCTTGGGATTGCGAATATCGACACCAACCAAGAGCACTCTCTTGCCCAGCAACGCGAGCGACGACGCCAAGTTGATGGAGATAAACGACTTGCCCTCGCCCGAGATGGTTGACGTTACCAAGATAACCTTGTTGTCCTTGCCGTTGAGCACAAACTGCAGGTTGGTTCTTATCAGGCGGAACAACTCGGCCGACGATGTCGAGCCTCCCTCCCTGACTACCAAAGCCTCGCCGCGGCGTGATGTGCAGACCTCGCCAAGGATAGGTATACTGGTCAATTCCTCGAGTTCCTCGCGGCTGTCAAACTTGTTGCGGAGCACTCGGCGCATATAGATGATGGCAATCGCAAGCATGATGCCAACCAAGAAACCGGCAATCAGAATCATGGACTTTGACAGGCCAAGCGGCTCGTTGAGCGCGTAGGCCTCGTCGACAATTTGACCCTTGGGCTGACTGTTGGCAAGCAACATCGAGGTCTCCTCACGGCGCTCGAGCAGGAAGATATAGAGTTGTTCCTTGATTTGCTGCTGACGCAGGATGTCGCGGAACTCGCGCTCCTGGGTCGGGATGCCGCCAAGGCGAGCGTCGGCAAGGTTCATCTCGTTTTGCAACTCCTTGAGTTGCACGTAGGTTCCCTCGTATGTGCGGTCAATCGTCGACTGCACATTGTTTCTCATCGCGTCAATCTGCTCGTCGAGAGCGGTCAGGCCGGCATTACCCTGGCGAGCGTTCTGAATCAACTCGATGCGTTTGAGCAGCAGCTCGTTATATGCCGTCAGCGGGCCCTGGTTATCGGGGTCGTTCAGCGACGCCGGCACCAGGTCATACTTATGCTTGGGATCGGCCAGGAAATCGCGAATAATCTGAATTACCTTCAGTTTTGTCTCGGTTGCAATCAGTTCCTCCTCGAGTTTCCCTTTCTTGGTAATCTGGTAGTTGGTCTCGGCGATAATGTCGGTGATACCGTTTGATTTCTTGTAGTTTTCAATCGATACCTCGCTCTCGCTGAGGTCACCGCTGAGCAGGTTGAGACGCGAGTCGATAAACTCGAGTGTCTTGGTGTTGCGCAGGTTCTTGTCAATGATACCTCGGTTGTTATACTCGGCGATAATAGCGTTCAAAACATCCTTGGCGTATGGGATATCGGTCGATTGAATATCGAGCGTGATTACATTTGACTTGCGCGAGGCGATATCTATTGTCAGGTCTCTGGCAAGATTCTCGGCAGCGTCGTCATAACTATAGAAATAGATATTGGTCTTGACGCTCTCGCCGATAGGCAAATAATTGGTTTTGTTGAATATAAACTTGCCGTAGGGGGTGTTGACCGTTGCAGGAAATTCAGCATCCTCAACCTCGCCGACAACCCTGCGACGCTGATAAGCCTTAATCGTGGCCTTGCCTTCTTTGTCCACCTTAACCTTGAAACGAAGCCCTACGCGAAGGGTGTCGGGAATCGACGGGTCACAATAGACATCGACCGGGAAATCCTTGTAGGTAAACGTTTTACGCAGACCATTGGAGACAATATGCATGCGGTTAAGCTCGAGACGACGAACAACCTCGCGCAAAACCGTGTGTGACGACACGACAAAGACCTCGTCCTCGACATATCCGCTTGAGCCGGTCAGCAGGCTTCCTAAACCGCCGGCCATGTCGCTGATGGGGTCATCGCTCTGGGCCACAAGCACGTTGGCCTTGACCATATATTTGGGATTGGAAATCTGGGTGTATAGGAATGCGAGCCCTACACACACAACAATACAGATGGCAAAAATATACCACTTGGATACATATTGTCGCAACATTCCGGCGACATCTATCGCATCACCTTTCTGCTTCTTGTTATCTTCCATGAATATAATGTGGGGGTAAGCGGTTTCGAGGATTGGATGAATGATTTTGTGTTATTTAACGGCAAGCGCAATGATCAGCGAAGCGATAACCGAGGCGGCGCTGACTATTGTCGACACCACCTGAATGCGGTAACTGTTGTTGGTGTCATAGCGCGAATTTGACTCGCGAGTGGCGGTCGGCGACACCATTATAACGTCGTTCTGCTGCAGGTAATAGACCGGCGACGACGTCAAGTCGCTGCTTGTCAAGTCGATATAATGATACTCGGCTTGACCGTCGTTTTCTCTGACAACCAGGATGTTGGTGCGGTCGCCATATTCATTCAGCGAGCCGGCGGCAGCAAGGGCATCGATAACCGTGTAGCGCTCGCGGTCAACCGTCAAGCGGCCCGGCTTGGTGACCTCGCCGATAACGTTGACGGCAAAGTTGACAAGCGAAACTCTGACAATCGGGTCCTTGACATCGACCGAGATGCGGTTCACCAAGTCATCGGTCAACTGCATCGTCGTCATGCCCGCAACGTGCAGTTTGCCGAGCACCGGAAAATTGATATCGCCCTCTTTGTCAACGATATAAGTCTGTTGGCGCGGCTGAGAGTTAATCATCAGCGCGTCGCGTGTCGCCGGGTTGCTGAGCGGCAAGTTATATGCCGCAGTGGCCAACGGCTCGGTCGACGTAACCGTAATCAGCAACTCATCGTCGGGACGAATCTTTATGTTATAGTCTGACAATGGCAAGGTTCCCTCAATCTGCCCGCGAGTGTCCTTAAACAGACCCATCGACGGTTTAGGCGTAGAACATGAGGTGGCAATTAAAACTGCCAAACCACACAAAATCAGGACTGCTTTCTTCATATCCGTTCTATTATAACGGGAATTGTTTGATGGTCAATCTACATTCCCTCATTAAACATTGCACATAGTATGCTTTCCCCGACAAGCCTCAGCGGCTACATACTGCCGGCAAGCACACAATAATTCTAACAGAATAACGCACTTATCAACGCATTATTATATCGAGCCGCAAATTTACTGCTTTTTTTTCAAATACCCAACCTTTCACCTTATCAATATACACTTCCCGCCCCAAATGCATAAAAAAAGTAGAGCCCGCACGAACGCGACGCCAACTCCGTGACGAGGAGCTCCTGCTCCACGTTATAGTATGCAGGGCGATTAAGTCGAGGAGGTGGACCTCCTCGTCACGTAGGCAACGGCTACCTCGACATATTATTTATTAACTAAATTTAACGATTTCTTAACAGCAAAATGGTCCTATTTTGATTAATTTTGCTCCGCATTTTTTACACACACCTACCAAACAACCATAATCCACTAATTACTAAACGATTAATACATACAAAATGAAAAAATTCAAACTAATCCTACTGACCCTGGCCCTCATAATCCCCTCCCTCGCCAAGGCAGTGAACTACATTGACCTCAGTGAGGAAAATTTCCCAGATGAGAATTTTATTTCGTTCCTTAAAACTTATTATTCTACATCACTATCTTCTGACAAAAGCCAAATAGATACGGATAAGATCACTGAACTCAAACTTTCTGTGGGATCTGGAGATAAAATTCTTGATCTTACCGGCATAAAGAATTTCACAAAATTGATTACTCTCACACTTCCCGCAAAGCCTAAGTTTACTACCTTAGATATTTCGGGAATGACTTCGTTGAAGACGTTAACGAACGCATCTAAAGATTACAGTGGAAGTTGGGATGATAGCCAATATACTAACAACTCAAGCTCTTATAAAGGTGGGCTTTTACAATCTGTTAATGCGTCCGGATGTACTTCTCTGGATGAAATTAGAGTACAATATTGGGAAAGCCTTACGGAATTGGATATTAGTGGTGTTAGTTCTATTACAAAACTACATGTTAATGGAACTGGATTAACATCATTAGATATAAGTAATAATACCTTTGGAAATATAAATTCAGGAGGTACATTGACAATTGAGCGTTGTCCAAATCTACTATCTTTGAAAATAGGCTATCAGCCATATATTAGTCAATTTAATGTAAGGAAAAATGTTATTAGGCACTTGGATATGTCAGGTATTACAGCCGAACATAATTCATTGACTATGTCCATCAATGTCTCTAATAATAAATTAAAAGACCTCATTTTACCTGAGAATACTAGGGTTACAGCATTTATTTTTGATCGTAATGAATTGACTTTTATTTATCCTCTTAATGGAGGTGATAGAAATGGGGTAATCTATAAAGGACAAAATTATAAAAATCTTGGAACATACTCTAGTGGTAAATCTGGCTACTCAAATAATCATACTCGAAATGTTGGAGCGAATGTGGAAAGAGTCAAACTATATCCTAAAGATGCTGTAAGTTATCCGAATAGTGCTCCTACGAGTATAACAGGAGGTCAAATAGTGCTTGACGAAAATGACGGATGGTATTATTTTGTGTTCTCTAGCAACGCGAAAAATGGAACTTATACTTTTAATTTTGGAGCAAAAAGTGAAACGGGTATAATGAAAGTAACTTTAGAACGTAAGGATGATCCATACCCTGACCCTGAGGAGCGTACCCCTGAGAATTTCTACTTGGTTCGCGTTGCTGATAGCCCGCTGTATTTGGCAGGAAATGAGAATTATGAAACCGCATTCAAAAAATCGACCGATGTTCAGCAGTTTACATTTGACAAAACTACCGATGATGGCGACGAGTATTCTCTCTCAAACCTGTTGCTCAACGGCTACTACCGCATCGCCAACAACTCTAATCTCGATGAGGCTACCATCAACTTTGGTGGTACCGAGGTTGAAGACTATAAACATCCGCTGCTCCTTGTAGGCAAGACCTACAACTTGACTCTCGGCTCTGAAAACAACCTATCGACCCATCATGATGCCAACAACGACAAAAAGGCAGATCTGAACATCACCGGCGCTAAGTTTGTCTACCGCGGCGAGGGCGCAACCGATGCTGCCGCTATTGCCGATGAGGTAACCCCGAGCACATTCACCATCACCGAAGGCAAAGCCACCGGCCTTGAGAACGTTGTCGTTGAGGAGGCTGCCGACGCTGCTGAATATTACACTATTCAGGGCGTGAAGGCCGACGCTACCAACCTTGCCCCGGGCCTCTACATCGTGCGTCAGGGTAGCAAGACAAGCAAGGTCATCATTCGCTAATGAATTGATACTTAATATAATCGACATTTGATATTATCGACACGCCTCGAGGCTCCGTGCCCCGAGGCGTGTTTTTTGGTGGGAAAGGGAGGCACTTTTTGCCTCTTTTTAAGCCTTGCATCAGCCTTTATAAGCCGTTCCTGCTTTTCCGGTATTTATATATGAAAGGCTTTATAAGCTAAAAAGGCTGGGAAGGGAGGGAAAGAGGAAGGGGTAAAGGCGACGAGAGGCTAATGCCGGTTTTTTCAGCGGGTGGCGGCACGCATGCGCCAGACGACGGCGCCGGCGGCGTCGACGCGGGTCTCGAAGGGACGCTCGCGCGTGAAGTGCTTGACGGCGGTCTCGCCGCTGATGAGTTCGGTGGCGAGGAGGCTCTGCTCGACGAGGTCGAGCACTTCAAAGGCGTGGCCGGGGATGTTGATTTTCATATCAACGGGATGGTCGGCAAAGTTGACGGCGACGAGGATTGTCTCGCCGGCATAACAGCGCAAGAAGACATACTGGCGATGGGGGTCGACGTCGGGATTGTCATAGTTGACATACATCAGGTCAAAGAAGCGACCGGCGCGGATGGCGCGCTCGGTGTTGCAGATGTTCAGCACGCGGGCATAGAGCCGGCGCAGGCGTCGCTCGTCGTCGGTCAGAAGTCGGTCGGTGACGTTTCCATCGTCGAGCCAGCGGCGTGTGGTGTCGACGCTCCAATAGTCAAAGATGGTGGTGCGGCCGTCAAATCCGCTGAACCCCTCGGCGTCCTCCCCTTTCTCGCCCAGTTCCTGACCGGCATAAATCATCATGGCGCCGGTGCCGATAAAGGCGCTGACGGCGAGCGATGGCAACACTCGGGCCGCATCGCCGGCATAGAAGCGCGATGCAAAGCGCTGCTCGTCATGGTTTTCGAGGAAGTTGAGCAAATGAGGCTCGAGGCCGTTGACCGTCTGCCAGCAGCGGGTCAGTTGGGCCGCCGAGATGTGGTTGCACTCGATGCCGCGCAGCGTGTCATAGAGATTCACCTTGTCATATAGGTAGTCAAAGCCGGCCACGTCGATAAACTCGCGATAGAGCCCGGTGTCATAGATTTCGGCGATAAAAATGACGTCGGGATAATGCTCCTTGACGTTGGGGATGGCCCATTGCCAGAACTCGGTCGGCACCATGAAGGCCATGTCACACCGGAAACCGTCGACACCCTTGCCACACCAGAACCTGAGGATGTGCAGCATCTTGAACCACGTGTCGGGAATCGGTTGAAAATGTTTTGAGCCGTCGGCATAGTTTTGGCCATAATTGAGTTTAACCGTTTCATACCAGTCGTCGCGGCCGGGAAAGGCCGTGAAACAGTCGTTGCCCGTCGCCTTGGCTGGAAACTCGATATATGCCTCGTCGCCCTCGCCGAGGTCTATCGACGGCACAAACTGCTGGCGCGATATATAGTAATAGTTGTTGGAGGGCAAAAACTCGGCGGCGCTATTGTCACGAGCGCCAAAGTCCTCAATCCCGGCCGGGGCGCTGTCGCTGTGATACTGGCGGGCGGTGTGGTTGGGCACAAAGTCGATGAGCACCTTCATGCCGGCCTTGTGGGTCCGCTCAACGAGGGCCTCAAACTCGGCCATTCGGTTGTCGACCTCCTCGGCCAGAAACGGGTTGACGTCATAGTAGTCTTTGATGGCGTAGGGCGAGCCGGCAACCCCTTTGACTACCTTGGGGTTATCGGGCGCAATACCGGCGGCCGAGAAGTCGGTCGCCGTGGCATGCTCGATGATGCCGGTGTACCACACGTGGGTGACACCGAGTTCTTTAATTCCGTCGAGCACACGGGCGGTTATCTGATTCAACTTTCCCGAGCCGTTTTGCTCGAGGGTTCCGCCGGGCGTGAGGTCGGCGTTATAGTTGGTGAAAAGTCGCGGTAATACTTGATAAATGATTGGTTTTGTATTCATGGCAGATTGTTGTTCGATTAAAATTTGAAGCGGAAACGTTGTCGCGGCCTCGAGTCGGCGCCCGATTTAAAGCCGGCGTCGGTCAGCGCCTTGACGGCGGCCTCATAGCCCGCTCGATAGACGCGCTTAATCTCCTTTAGGTTAAACACCTGATAGTTTGCAATGTCGAGCACCTCGATTGCGAGGTCACAGAGCGCAAGGTCGGCCGTGACATTGTGCTTGGCCATCATATTATAGGTGCGATGGGCCACCTCGAGCAACGACGGCTGATACTCCTCGCGGGCCATAGGGCTACAGTTGATGCCAACGAGGTATCGGCAGCGGTCGCGGATGGTCCACGCCGGCAGATTGTGTAACACACCCCCGTCGACGTAGGTGACGCCGTCAATCTCGCGGGGCTTGAACACGAGCGGTATCGAGCACGAGGCGATAACGCGCTCGGTGATTTCGCCCGTTTCAAACATCGCCGCCTCACAGCGGTTCAAGTCGGTCACACCGACAACGGTCTTGATTGGCAACTCCTCGAGACGCTTGTAATCGCCCAGATGGCGCTTGAGGAACGCCTGAAAGCCGTCAAGCTTAAACAAACCGTCGCGCGGCACCGTCGGGCGAGCAAAATCGCTAAAAGTTGCCTCAGAAAACACTTTGACGATATCCATCGGCGTCATACCGGCCGCATACAGCACACAAACCACCGAGCCGGCGCTGACTCCCGCAAGCAAATCGGGCTTAACGCCCATATCCTCAAGCGCTTGCAACGCCCCGGCATGGGCAAAGCCACGCGCGCCGCCACCGCTTAGGGCAACGCCGGTCTTGAAGGGTTTGCGACCCGGGAGGTTGGGGAGTGTTATCTGCATGGGTACACTTTTAGAGGGTTGGCGCAAATTTAGCAATTATTCATCATTTCAGCAAGTTGCATTTTTTGAAATTTATTACTACCTTTGCGCGCTACTCTATAGAAACATCTTGTCGTTCATGTTTGTTCATCTTCAAGGCAACGATTGCCATGATGCCGGCAATGACTCCTACAATGCTGTTTCTTGTCGCGTTGCATTTTCTCTCACCATCTGTCAACCAACCATTTAACACGTTTTAACCAACATCCAACAATGAAAGTTATCGCCGATAGTTCCTCCACACGCACCCAGTGGGCCCTCATTGACGACAACAATCAACAACCCGTGGAATCGGCCTTGACCGCGGGTCTAAACCCCTATTTTCAAACCCGTCGCGAGATTTCCCACAGCATCCGCCTCGAGTTGCCCCCCAGCTTTTTCCGCCGCCGTTGGGGACCGGTCTATTTCTATGGCGCCGGATGTGCCAACCCCGAGAAAATCAAGATTATGGAGCAGTCGCTGACCGCCCAGTTCAAGACACGCGTCTTTGTCGAAAGCAACCTCCTCGCCGCCGCCCGCGGCCTCCTGGGCGATGAGCCCGGCATGGCGTGCATCCTCGGGACAGGCTCCAACTCATGCCTCTATGACGGCGAGCAAATCGTTCAAAACGTTCGACCACTGGGATACATCCTCGGCGACGAAGGCTCCGGCGCTTTCCTCGGCAAGCGATTTGTCGCCGACTGCCTCAAAGAGATTGCCCCCGCCCCTCTGCGCGAAGCCTTCTATGAACGGCACCAACTGACTGTCGACGAAATCATGGACGGCGTCTACACCAACTCCCTCCCCAACAAAACCCTATCCCAATACTCCTTCTTTCTCGCCGAAGCTCTCGACAACGAATATGTCATCCAGTTAATCTATGACAGCTTCATGCAGTTCTTTGTGCGCAACATCGCCTCCTATCGCTACAACGGCGACAACCTCTGCTTCGTCGGGTCAATCGCAACCACCTTTGAGCCAATCCTCCACCGCGTAGCCCGCGACTTTGGCATGACCATCCGCAAGGTTGTCCCCTCCACCCTCCCCGGCCTCATCAACTACCATTCCACCCATTAACACTTTTTAAATAAGACTTTTTAGATTGACAAAAAATGTTTATCTTTGTGCTTTGAAAAAACACCAACCAATTGTGAAACAGTTTCATTTGTCAATCAAGGACTTTTGCTATAAATCGGCGATTGCCGCGGTAGTTGCTTTTGCCGTTGCAAGTTGCGGCGGGTCGCAGATTGAGGTCATTTCGCCCGACAGCGAGGTGACCGACTCTATCCCGGCGCAGGCGCTGAATGTTTTTGTCGAAAATTCGGGCAGCATGGACGGTTACATGGCTCCCGACGCGTCGCTGACCGATGCTGTCTACAGTTACGTCAGCCGCCTTGGCGAGCATGCCGACACTACGCGCCTCTACTACATTAACTCGACCGTCATCCCCTACGGCGGCAGCCTGTCCAATTTCATCGGCGATTTGACTCCCGAGGCTTTTGCGGCTGCCGGGGGCAACCGCTCCAACTCTGACATGGCCGCCATGATTGGCCGCTTTCTCGACTCGGTCAGCGACACGACTACCTCTATCTTTGTCAGTGACTGCATCTTAGACCTTAACACTACCGGCGGCGCGTCGACCGCGTCACAACTCAACAACCGCCGCATCGCCATCTCCAACGCCGTCAGCGCGACCATCAAGCGTGTCCCCTCGCTCGGCATCGTTGTCTTGAAAATGGAGTCGCCGTTTTCGGGCCGTTATTTCTACCCCGACGGCCGCACGACAACTCTTGACGGCGCACCACGCCCCTACTACATCTGGCTCGCCGGTCGACGCGACTATCTCGCCACGCTGTTGCGCGACGTTCCGGCCGAGAATATCGTGGGCCACGGTTTCCGCGAAATGGCCGGTTTCACCCGACCCGTTGCGGTCAACTATCGCGTCACCAATCAGGCGATGAACGGCAACACCGTCACCGCCATCGGCAACCAATACACCCTCTACATCAGCGCCGACATGCGCCCCACCCTCCAACCCGAGGCCACCCAACTTGACACGGCCTGCTACCGCGGCACGGGCCTCGTTCCCGGCATGTCGATTAAGCGCATCGGCCAAGTCACCAACCCCGACTCGCCTTACAGCGTTTTCCTCGAGGTGGCCATCGACCGAAATTCGCGCATCGACCAGGAGAAAATCCTGTTCACCCCGCCGGCGCTCCCCGAGTGGGTCGAGCAGACCGACGACAGCGGCATCAGCGATGTCGAGGGACGACTTGACCGCACCGTCGGCATCGGCGCTCTGCTTCAGGGCGTTGTCGAGGGCTTCAACAACAAGAATGAATTGACCGATTTCACTTTTGAATTAAAACGCAAATAAATGATATTGACAGGAATTTACAGTCTGTTCAGCGGCCTCTTTGGCGGCACGCTCGACTCCTATCTGCTCGGAACAGCCTCGGCGCTTCAGCCCGGCGACATGACCTGGCCGATGTTGTTGAGCGTCCTTGGCATCACTGCACTGATAGTGGTGCTCTTCTACTTTATTATCAACTACCCCAATTTCAATAACTTTGGCAGTTGGTTCATCTTTCTGGCCATAAACGCGGCGATAAACTTTGTCGTCGGTTGGCAGTGGCTTGCCGGACACATGGCTGACGGCAAGATGGTCAGCGTCGACCCGGCAACGGGGCTGCACACGCCGTTACCCATCTATGAAAACGACCTGATAATGTTTGGCGTGGCCAACGCCATCCTGTCAATAGTCTTGTTTGTCATCCTTTCCTATTGCGTTAAGTGGTTCAGCAGCAACTGCTCGCGCGCTCCATTTTGATTTTCATTAAGTTATCCTATGTCAAAACTTTTCCTGTTTGCTATCGGAGGGACCGGCTCGCGAGTGTTGCGGTCGTTGACGTGGCTCATGGCCTCGGGAGTCAAAATGGATGTTGACGAGATTGTGCCCGTGGTCATCGACCCCGACGCATCCAATGCCGACCTGACACGCACCATCACCCTGTTGCAGAATTATGCCTCGGTTGCCGGGACGCAGACCTTCCCCGAGGGGAACCCGTCGCGGTTTTTCCGCACGGGCGTGGTCGAGGCGTTGCCGTCGTTCACATTGAGGGTGCGCGACACCGACGACCGCTCCTTTGGCCGTTTCATTGACTATGCCTCGATGTCACGCGCCGACAAGGCCATCACCCGCATGCTTTTCAGCGACAAGAACCTCGCGGCCTCGATGGAAGTGGGGTTCAAAGGCAACCCCAACATCGGCAGCGTGGTCCTCAACCAGATTGCAACGTCGCCCGACTTTGCCACGCTTATGTCGCGATTTGAGGCCGGCGACAAGATTTTCATCATCAGTTCAATCTTTGGCGGCACGGGTGCCAGCGGTTTTCCATTGTTGCTCAAGACATTACGCTCAACAACGGCATTCCCCAACTTTGGCATCATCAACAACGCCACCATCGGCGCGCTGACCGTGTTGCCCTATTTCACCGTGTTCCGCGACAGCAACAGCGAGATTGACTCGGCAACATTTATATCCAAAACTCGCTCGGCGCTTGCCTACTACGAGAACAACATTGCCCGTAGCGGCTCGATTAACGCGCTCTACTTTCTGGGCGACGAGATGTCTCGCGTATATGACAACCACGAGGGCGGAGCCGCCCAGCGCAATGACGCCCACCTGATTGAGTTCCTCGGCGCGACGGCCATCGTCGACTTTGTCAACACCGTCGGCGCCGACAGCCGCGTCAGCAAAGAGCTCGGATTGCGCGACCTGAAGGACGATGTCTCCTTTGACTCGTTTTATGACGAGATGCGACGCGAACTCTACGGTCCGATGGTGCAGTTCAGCCTGCTTGCCAACGCCCTGCTCGATAACTTCAATTATTTCAGCAGCGACACTTTTGACGCCAACAACGCCAAGAAAGGCAATTTCTCGAGCCTATACAGCAGCCGCTTTATGAGCGCCCTCAAAGAGATTGCCTCCCAATATCGCCAGTGGATACTCGAAATACGCGGCAACCGCCGCTCGCTCGACCTCTTTAACCCCGAGCCCGGCAGCCACCCGTTTGATTTGGTCAACGGGGTCGCCCCGCGCCGCGTGATGACGCTCGCGTCTGACTATCCGCTCATTGCCTCGCGCCTCAACACCGCCGTCGGCAAAACCGCCTCACGCGCGCCCGAGGCCCGATGGCTCGAAATGTGGTGGCGTGCTACCGAGCGGCTCGTCGCCGAAAAACTCTAACTGCCCCACTACTCCCACACCTCCAACTACTCCCCTATGTCAAAGGTTTTCAGACTATATAAAGACGGTTCCACAACCTTGCAAGGATGGCAGGCAACTCCGGCCTATCCCTACAACTCTACGGCCCGCGACACCATCGCCGACCCCGACGGCGCCTCGGCATCCCACGAGATTACCTCAATCCCGTCACCTCTGGCGCGCATCGACCTGATAAAGACAGCGTTTGCCGAGGTCGTGCGTCGCAGTGCCGGCGACCCGACTCCCCTTGAGGGCTCGACCATCCACCATAAGATGGTTTCTGACACGCTCGACGTTGCCGAGATTTTTTTCAACCGCGACAAGATTGGCCCCAAGATTGAGATTATAAAGTGGACTCCAGCCGGCATGCAGCAGCGCATGGCCGCTGCCCCAAGCGAGGGACACCGCTACATGGCCGACGCCATGAACAAATTCCTGACAGCCGACGCCGCCACCTATAATTTTGACCGTCTTCAGGGTATATACCTTATTAATTACCCCACCGGGCCCGACGAACTTAACATCATCGGCGCCACGTCGCCGGCAACGCTCTTTTTCAGCAACGCCAATGACAACAGTTATGTCACCGACATTTTCCTCGGGCAACGCCGACCCTTTGACCGCAACAACTTCACGCCGCTCCACCGACGTGACCCGGAGATGATTCTCTACATGATGGCATTAAGGGCATCGATTCCAGGCTTTGCCGGATTGTTCCCCGAACTCGACGCCTACCTGTCGCTGACCTATCGCACGTTGACCGACGACGTCCTCAAGGACCGCATACGCGCCCTGACTCCTGCCGACGCCGAGTCGCTTTACTCGCCCATCGAGGTTATCGACAACGGCGAGAGCAACCGCGTGGAAGTTCTTGGATATGACATCCTTAAAAAGAAAGGCGCCCAAGCCCTCGACAAGAGCGAGATGACCGTCGCCGCCACGCGCGCGGTCAAGCGTCCCCCGATGGTCCTCCCCATTGAAAACGGCAACCGTTACAGCACGTTGCAATATGCGTCGGCGCCATGGGGAACCGCCAACGCCGCTCCAGCTTTTGAGGCCGAAACCGACCTCGACAGCCGTTTCCTACCTTTTGACGGCGCCCAATACCCGTGGCTGACGGTTAGCGACCTCCTCGAACCGGCTATCATCGCCGTGCCCCATGCTCTCAACACTGCCGCTTTCTTTGACGGCAATATCACCGGCATCGGCGACGAACTCGCCTACCTTCTCCCCGTTAAACCGCTGTTATTGCGCTACTTCACTATCGACGACCTCATTACGACCGTCCCGGGGCGCCAACCTATGCTATCGCTCGAGCCGCTCGCAGGCAACGCCGTCAAGGCAACCTTGCGCGTGCCTATACGCGGAAACAACCGCGTAAACACGGTAGAATATTCCCGCATATACTACCCCGGCCGCGCCGCCAATCCGACCAAGAACGAGGGCTCAATCGTCGCCCACCCATTCACGGGCGTGCTGATGCCCCCGGTCAAGACTCCGGCCGGTATCGAGAGCATCTACAACGTCACCTGCATCGACGCTCTCGGCGCCTCCACGTCGCTTAGATTCTATACCGGCGATACCGCCGTCAACCCCTCGGCCATCGAACGCCGCGACACCGCCGGCGAGCATAACATCAAGGCTGTCAACTACTTGCTCCAAGGCCACGATTGGGACTATATCAGCGTTACCGCCGGCGACACCGCCTCGGCGGCAACGTCGCTACTCGTCCCCCGTTGGAAAAAAGTGCCGGCCGCCTCACGCGTCGATTTTGCCGTGGACCTCGGAACCTCAAATACCCACATCGAGACACGTCGCGAGGGCGAGGCCGTTTCGTCGCCTTTCGCCTTTGATACGGCAACCGCCCCGGCGGCCATGTTTTTCAACCCCTCGCGCGACGAGACCGGCGCCATGCTCGACCTTCAGGACGAACTCGCCCTCATCGAGAAAGACCTCATACCGCTGTCGCTTGGCAACGGCGATTTTGCCTTCCCGACACGCACCGTCCTGTCGGCCGCACGCACCATGAGTTGGAAAAACGGCGTCGCGCCGCTGATGCTTTTCAACCTCCCGTTCACCTACGACAAGCGCCGCGCCCTCCCCTACAACGCCTTCCACACCGACATCAAATGGGGCACCGGCGACGCCCTCGACATCATGGAGGCCTACGTCAACACGCTGATGCTGCTGATGCGCAACAAGGCGCTCGTCGACGGCAGCGACCCGCGACTGACGCGACTGACGTGGTTCTACCCCGCCAGCATGCCCCCAAAGCGACTGCTACGCCTGCGCCGTGTGTGGGACGACGCTTTCCGTCGCTATTTCAACCCCTCGGGCTCGACCATAGCCATCTCCGAGTCACAGGCACCCGCCGGTTACTTCTACCGCTCGGTCGCCACGGCTACCACAATGGTCAACATCGACATCGGCGGCGGCACGACCGACGTCGCCTACTCGGCCGAGGGGCGCGTCAAGGTGTTCACCTCGTTCCGCATGGGCGCCAACTCGCTGTTCGAAAACTCATTAAGCGACATTGACACCGCCAACGCCATCGTCGACACCCATAAGGCCGCGTTCCTTGACATCCTGCGTCAAATGAACCTGACCGAACTTGTACACATTTTTAATAGCCCCGCCAACCGACGTCCGGCCAACATGGCGTCATTCCTCTTCGGTCTGCGCGACAACTCGATTGCGGCCGGTGCCGGCGTCAAGTCGTCGGCTCTCGACTTCAACTTCCGCCTACAGGAGGATGAGGACTTCAAGATTGTCTTCATCATCTTCTATGCCGCCATTATCTATCACGTTGGCAAACTGATAGCCGCCTGCAACCTCGAGTTGCCGCGACACCTGTCGTTCAGCGGCAACGGCAGCCGTGTGCTGAAAATAATCTCGCCTGACGTTGCCTTGCTGACACGCCTGACACGCCTCATGCTTGAAATGTCGTCGGGCTTGGCCTACGGCGACCGTCGCCTCGAAATTCTCGGTCTGCAAGAGGGAGCATCGCCCAAAGAATCGACCTGCAAGGGCGGCATCCTCGCCACCTCTGAGGACACCGATACCTCCGACGCCCGGCGAGTAGTCATCATAGGCGACAAGCGCGGCGTCGCCTCGTCGACCGACACCTACGCCACCCTCTCGCCCGATGCACTCGCCCAAATCAAAGCCGAGGTGCTCGACTTCTATGACTTCCTCGACCGCGTCAACGAGCAGATGAATTTTGACGACAATTTCGGCGTCGGCAAGCGCGCGCTCGCCATTGCTCGCCAAGTTGGTCGCCTCGACCTCGACACTTTCCTTGCCAAGGGCATCAAGCGCCGCCTGACTGAATCTGAAATTGACGACCCCATCGAGGAGTCGCCGTTCTTCTATCCAATCCTCGGCTCGATGAACGCCATCTCGGCCGAAATTGGCAACTCACCTTTAAACTCTAAATAAATCAGCGCATTAACTCTCGTTAAAGAATAAAGTTTTGCCATCGTTAAACTTTAAACTTCACTCTCAAGTTAAAGACGACTCTAAACTTTAAACTCAAAACTTTAAACTTTAATTTGAGTGTGCTCTAATTAAATAAAAATGGTTGCAATTCTATTAATAATATTCATCGCATGCGCGGTTGTCTACCTCTTTGGCAAACACGCCGCTGAGATAAAGAAGCTCAAAGAGACCGTCGCCAATCTCGCCACCGACCGCAACAACTTGCAAAACCGCGTCGACGCCCTCGAGTTCCAACTGACTGCGCTCCAAGCCGACAGCCAGCGTTTATCGCGCGAGTTGCTCTCCATCACGGCCAAAGCCGCCGCGCCCGCGCCCGCAAAAACGGCTGATGAACCCTCAAAGGAAGCCACCGCCCCCGATACTTCGGGCACACGCTATTTTGCCAACGTCATCAACAGCGGCCAAGGCTATTTCCGCGCAATTCTCGACGCCCCTGACTATACCGTCAAATTCATCGCCCGAGCCAATCCCGCCAATCCCTCGGCATCTATGCTCTTTGAACCGGTGAATCTCAAGACGTTGCAGACCAACGACGGCCTCGACAAAGCCGTCACCATCGTTGGCGACGTCCCCCCCGTCAGCGCCGTCGCCATGGTCGTCGAGCAGCCCGGCATCGCAACTCTCGCCGGCAACCGCTGGATTATTGAACGAACTTGTAAAGTCTCTTTTAACTGATGAACAAGACCCCCGACAACACCCCGGTCACAACCGACTCTACGGCCGACGCCATCTCGATGCTCGTCATCAACCTCAACCGCTTCAACGCCTCGTTTGCCGAAAATTCTCGTCGACTTGGCGACTCAATCGACCGTCTCGGCCAATCGGGAGCCGGCCCGGCATCGCCTGCCCTATCAGAAGCCGAGTTCGCCAAGATGGCTGAACTCCAAGCCGTTACATTGCAGAAAATCAACACGCTCGTCGATACATACCTCAACGAGTTGACTCGCGCTGCCGCCGTCACCGATGCAACCATGCGCGACGCTCTCGCCCGACTGAAAGATTCCACCGCCGCCAATGTCGACAACCTCAGCCACCTTCTCGTCGAGCAAAGCGACCGGTTCAAGCGCGTCCTCGACGAAGAACGCCGCTCGTTTGAAGCAATTAACGACCAAATCGCCGCACGCTTCAACCAAAGCCTCGACCGCATGCCCCACCTTGCCGAGCAACTTCAACAACTCGCCGACATACCCGCGAGACTCGACACCTTAATTCAGGCCGTCACCGAGTCACAGACCGCCGCCATGGTCAATGTCAACCGCTCCATCCGTCAGGCGCTCACCGACGCAACCACAGCCGCAAAGCCCGCGCCCGCGCGCCCATCGATACTTTCCATCATCTCAACCGTCGCTCTGGTCATCGCCGCCGTCTGCCTCGTCATCATAGCATTCAAATAGCCCATAAATGTCAAAATCTGTTTCAAAAATGCGCTTTTTCGCCATATTTGTGAATTTTTGTGCGTTATTTTTGGCACAAAACAGATTTTTTTGGGCAATTTTCTTGTTTGTTTAAAAATTTCACTGTAAATTTGCGACGTAAAAAAGACAACCAAGTTAAAGACCAAAGATATAAATTAGTGTAATCACATCCCTGTATACACTTACAACTTAAGGCGCCCTGTTGTGAAACAGGACGCTCTTATTTTACATCCTCCCCTTACAACGATTCACTCCAAGCATTGCCCCTGGCTCTCCCCGAGCCTTCTTCGATGAGTATCGCGCATATTATTAATATATTTTAACATTAGTGACATCCATTGTTGCACATCGGCATTATTATATTTGCACCCAACCCCAAAATTCACTATCTTTGCCCACAAGATTTGATATATGAACACCAAATTTTTTAATAATACTCCATCTAATACCCTGTTTGACAAATTCAAGGGGATCTCTGAAGGTATGGGCGAAAACTTCAAGCGGTTTCTTGCCGTGGTTGGTTACTTTCGCTCGTCGGGTTATTTCAAGTTGCGCCGCGAACTTGGGAATATCTCTGAAATACGTATTCTCGTTGGTATTAATGCCGACAGCATCTTCCGCAAACATAATCTCGGATGGGAAATGCTCGAAGCCCCCGAGCGCGCCAAGGAATTGTTCAACGACCATTTCAAGCAAGATATTGTCGATTCCAATTATAGCAAGGAGGTCGAGGAAGGAATTTTGCAATTCTGTCAAGACCTTGCCGATGGCCGGCTTCAATTGCGACTGCACCCTACCAAGAATCTGCACGCCAAATTCTACCTCTGCCTCCCTGAAAATCACACCGAACATTCCGACGGTTGGGTGATTATGGGGTCTTCTAACATTTCAGACGCAGGGTTGGGTCTTACAAAAGCCCCTCGATATGAACTGAATGTGGCAATGAAGGATTATGACGACGTCCATTTCTGTCATGAGGAATTTGAGACTTTGTGGAACGAGAGCGTGCCCCTGACTCTCGACGAGTTAAAGGGCCCGATGGAAGGCACCTATCTTGGTGATTATCAGCCGTCGCCCTACGAGATTTATATCAAGGTGCTCATCGAGGCCTTCGGCGACCAGGTTGAAGAAGACTTCAACATCCAGTTGCCCAAAGGCGTGATGGAATTGAAGTATCAGAAGGACGCCGTGGTTCAGGGCTATCAAATGCTGTTGCAACACAACGGCTTGTTCCTGTCGGACGTCGTAGGTCTCGGTAAGACGATGATTGCCACAATGATTGCCAAGCGCTTCATAGAGGCCAACGGCAAGAATACCCGTATTCTCGTTGTTTATCCGCCCGCTCTTGAGGACAACTGGAAGTCAACGTTTGAACTTTTTGCCATCACTCGCAAGGCTCAATTCATCACCAATGGCAGCCTATCCAAAGTTCTTGAAGGCAAAGGCAACTACCATGACAAAGAGAACTTTGATCTCATCATCGTCGATGAGGCCCACCAGTTCAGAACCGACACGTCAAACCGCTATGACGAGTTGCAGAAAATCTGCAAGTCGCCTTGCACCAATCCCGGCCTGCTGAAGTCGTACCGCAAGAAGGTGATGCTTCTCTCGGCAACTCCGCTCAACAACCGCCCCGAGGACCTTCTCAACCAATTGCAACTTTTCCAGGACACCCAGCGGTCGACAATCGACGGAATCACCAACCTCAAGCAATTCTTTGCGCCCCATATAGCCAACTACAAGAAACTGATGCGCGAACGCGACAGGCGAGACGTAAGCCGCGACGTTGATCGCATCTATGAAGATATTCGCGACAAGGTCATCGACAAAGTAACCATTCGCCGCACAAGGAGAAACATTCTCAACGACCCCGACTATAAGGTTGACCTCAAGCGCCAAGGCATCGTCTTCCCCAACATCCTTCCGCCCAAGGAGCTGGAGTATGGCCTCACTCTTTCACTCAGCAAGAGCTTTACCAACACCTTGACCGCGCTGACCGACGAGCGCGCCCCCGAGCATATCACCTACGCCCGCTATCGCGCCGTCGAGTTTCTCAAGTCGCCCCATCGCGAGAAATACAAGAACGCCGTCGTTATTGGTCAGAGTCTCGCCGGTATATACCGCGTTCACATGGTCAAGCGACTCGAGAGCAGTTTCTTCGCCTTCAAGAAGTCTCTGAAAACGTTGCTCAGGATTACCAACGACATGATTCGCATGTTTGAGGAAGACAAGGTAATAATCGCCCCTGAGCTCAACATCAAAGACATGATGTTCAAGGGGATGGACCTCGACGAGATTACCGATTACATCCTGAACAAAGGTTACTCCAAAAACGATTTCCTTTACAAGGCCGAGGACTTTGACGAGAAATTTATCAAGATGTTGCATAACGACCGCGACGTCCTCGAGCGTCTAAATGCCGAATGGGACGGCATCACCGATGACCCCAAACTCGACCGCTTCACCGCGTCAATTCCCGAGTTTGTATCTACCCAAATCAATCCCACGGGCAAACTCGTCATCTTCTCAGAGAGCGTCGACACCGTCAACTATCTCTATGACTTCCTGACCAAAAAGCGAGGTCGCACCGACGTTCTCAAAATCACGGCTGCCAACCGCAACTCCCTCTTTGACACTGTCAAAGCCAACTTTGACGCCAATGTCCCCGCCGACAAGCAACAAAACCGCTATTCTATCATAATCACGAGCGACGTGCTTGCCGAGGGTGTCAACCTCCACCGCTCCAACGTCATCATCAACTATGACTCGCCGTGGAACGCTTCACGACTGATGCAACGCATTGGCCGAGTGAACCGCATCGGCTCGGTAGCCGACAATATTTACAACTACATGTTCTATCCCTCGCCCGACGGCGACAAGCAGATTCAACTCTATAAAAATGCGCTTATCAAGTTGCAAGGGTTCCACTCGGCATTTGGCGAGGATGCTCAGATCTATTCGCGCGAGGAGATTGTCAAGGATTTCAACCTCTTTGACAGCAACGTCAAGGATATTGTCGACAAGAAGATTGCTCTGCTGCGCGAGTTGCGTCACCTCTACAACACCAACCGTGAGTGGTATCATCGCATAAAGAACCTGCCGCTCAAAAGCCGCGTCATGCGTGATACCGGTAAACATTCAGGCTCGACCGTCGTTTTCGTTTCATCAAAACTCAAAACCGAGTTCTATCTTGTCAACGGCGACCGCGACCCGCTCGCCATGGACTTCCTCTCGGCTGTGGGCTATCTGAAAGCCAAGCCCGACGAGGAGGCCATCCCGTTCAACAACGCCGACGAGCACTATTCTCAGGTAAACCGCGCCGTCAACCTGTTTAACCGTGACCTTCAGGCCCAGACCGATGTTGATTCTATCAAAAACGCCAACCTCGACAAGACAGCCCAAACCGCCGACAAGTTCTTGCGCACCATCGAGCAAAACTGTGAAGACGAGGCGCTAAAGCGCGACTGCGGCATCCTGCGCGGTTACATCAAGGAGGGAACCTACGCCCGGCTGCCCCGTGCGCTCAAAACCATCTCCCAGGAATACAAAAACGACCGCGCCAAGATTAAGGCCCACGCGCGCATCCTCGCCCATCGCATCGGCGACCTCGTCGAGGAATACCACCACGACTCGGCCACCGACTCGTCAAAAGTCGACGCCGGCACTCCATCAATCATAATCTCAGAAACTTTCATCTGACAACACCATGACAAATCGAGTAATACGCGATAAAGACTATACGAATTGGATAGGGCAACTCTCCAACCGATACCGCACCGCTCAGATTAAAGCATCAATAGCGGTGAACACTGAAATGCTTCGGTTTTATTGGGAACTGGGGCGCGACATAGTTACCATGCAATCAGAAAATAAGTATGGCAGCAAATTTTTCGAGACCTTAAGCCGCGACTTGAAAGAGGCCATTCCTGAGGCTAAAGGCTTTTCAGTCAGGAATTTGAAATATATTAAGCGATTTTACTTAATGTACTCTTCAATTTGGCCCCAAGTTGAGGCCAAATTGAAAACACAAAATTGGCCCCAAGTTGAGGCCAATTTCCCACATGTTATGGGAATTTCAGAAAACTCAATTCGGCATCAAGTTGGTGAAGATTTATTTCAAATGCCCTGGGGTCATCATAAATTATTAATCGACAAGTATTTCAACGAGCCCGAAACAGCATTGTTTTATGTGCGAGAAACGATAAAGCATGGTTGGTCGCGCTCGATTTTGGACCACATGCTTGACACGAAACTACATCTTCGTCAAGGAGCGGCAATAACCAATTTTAAGTCTCAACTGCCAGACGTGACAAGCGACCTTGCACAAGAGATAACCAAAGACCCATATATCTTTGATTTTACGAATCTGACAGAGCCGTATCAAGAAAGAGAGCTAAAGGAGACTTTGCTTAAGAATATTACAAAATTTCTTCTTG
>JAFLTK010000097.1 GCA_022511505.1 Muribaculaceae bacterium | reverse complement strand
ATACAGCGCCACCCGGACGTGTTGTTGCGCACCCACACCTCGTCGGTCCAGTCGCGAGTCATGGAGAAGACCCAACCGCCAATCCGCATCATCTGTCCCGGCCGCGTCTATCGCAACGAGGCCATCACGGCCCGTGCCCACTGCTTCTTCCATCAGGTCGAGGCGCTATATGTCGACGAAAATGTGTCGTTTGCCGACTTGAAGCAGACGTTGCTCTACTTTGCCCGCGAGATGTTTGGCCCCGAGACCAAAATTCGCCTGCGCCCCAGTTACTTCCCGTTCACCGAACCAAGCGCCGAGATGGATATATCGTGTAACCTTTGCGGCGGCAAGGGGTGCTCGTTCTGCAAGCACACCGGCTGGGTCGAAATCCTTGGCTGTGGCATGGTCGACCCCAACGTACTCGACGCTTGCGGCATCGACTCAAAGAAATACACCGGCTTTGCCCTCGGTATGGGTATCGAGCGCATCACCAACCTGAAATATCAGGTCAAAGACCTCAGAATGTTCTCGGAAAACGACGTCCGTTTCCTCGACGAGTTCCGCTCGGGACGTTAACCCAACACCTTCACATTCAGAGCGCCATGACAGTCAAGGAGCGATATAAAGCGGTCTTGGAAATCTTCCGGGAGACTATGCCTTCGCCCCAAACCGAACTTAACTACCGCAACCCCTACGAGTTGCTGGTTGCTGTCATCTTGTCGGCACAGTGCACCGACAAGCGCGTCAACATCATCACCCCTCCCCTTTTTGAGGCCTTCCCGACGCCTCAGGCGATGGCCGAGGCCACGCATGAGCAAATATTCGAGCTCATCAAGTCTTGCTCCTACCCCAACAACAAGACACGCTCGCTGATGGGGATGGCACGACGACTGACCGAGGAATTTGGCGGCGAGGTGCCCGACGATATTGACGCATTGATGTCGCTGCCGGGCGTCGGTCGCAAGACTGCCAACGTCATCCTTGCCGTTGTCTTTGGCCGTGCGGCGATGGCTGTTGATACCCACGTGTTCCGTGTCAGCGAACGCATCGGCTTGACGACCAATTCGCGCACGCCCCTTGAAACCGAGCGAGCCTTGACCAAGCATATCCCGGACGAAATCATGGGGCGCGCTCATCACTGGCTAATTCTGCACGGTCGCTACGTTTGCCGCGCGCGTCGGCCCGACTGCCTTAATTGCGCGCTGACTTCCGTCTGTCGGTTCTACCAAAAATCAAACGCCAATGGTTGAAGCAACATTCCTTTTCATCATCGAAGTCATAGGGACGGTGGCATTTGCCATCAGCGGCATCCGATTGGCTGCATCTAAACATTTTGACTGGTTTGGCGCCTATACTGTCGGACTGGTGACGGCGATTGGCGGCGGAACGGTTCGCGACGTCTTGCTCGACATCCCGGTTTTCTGGATGCAGACGTGGTGGTATCTGGCAGTTACGGGATTGGCGCTCGCCTTTGTCATCCTGTTCAGACGCTCGTTATTGCGACGCACCCACACGTTGTTTATCTTCGATGCCATCGGTCTGGCGCTCTTTGTAATGATTGGTATCGAAAAGACGCTGACGGCGGGCTACCCGATGTGGGTCGCCATCATTATGGGTATGATTACCGGCGCCTTTGGTGGCGTTGTTCGCGATATTTTGATAAACGAGGAGCCGCTGTTTTTCCGCAAAGATATTTATGCCACGGCATGTATTGCCGGCGGCATCGTCTATTGGCTGACCGAGATTGCCGGAGCCAACAGTTATGTGGTTCAGATTTCGTGTGCCTCGACCGTCATCGCCCTGCGCATCCTTGCCGTCAAATATTCGTGGCAATTGCCGACGATGGAAGATGACACACGCTACACCACCGATGCTGCCAATGACCCGGCGCCCACCAAACCTAAACGCAATTCCTGGAGACCATGGTAAAACTCAATCTCGACAGCCCGGCCACGCGCCAATTCATTCGTTTTCTGATAGTTGGAGTGATGAACTCGCTCGTGACGCTCATTGTCATCTATGTCTGCAAGGGCCTTTTGGGTGTCAACGCATGGGTTTCAAACGCCATTGGCTATGTTGCCGGATTGATTAACTCGTTTATATGGAATCGCCAATGGGTGTTCCATTCCAAGGGGCACGCCGTTGCCGAGGCCGTTCGCTTTGGCGTCGGTTTCCTGCTGTGCTATGGGCTGCAACTTTTCTGCACTTGGTTCTTGACAACGCCAATGGGATTGGGCGAGCTGACATGGGACATTCTTGGCATCACATTCACGGGCTATGCCGTTGCAACTCTGTTTGGTATGGCCATCTACACAATCGCCAATTTCATCTACAATCGCGTTGTCACTTTTAAATCGCGCTAATTGAACCTTGGGGCGCTGAAATATGTTTGATGTATAAAGAGATTTTAACTTATTAAAATCTGTTTTTACTGTTTTTGTTGATGTTATTGTTGTTATTGACGACATCGGTAACAACACCAACAACATTAACAACAACGACAACTTCAAACTATTAGGCGCATTATGACAGCAGGAAAACAAACATTCTGGACCACCGACCGCATTATGCAACTCATTATAGGCATCACCTTGACGGTGTTGCTGGTATTGCTTTTGCGCTATTTGAGCAACGTGTTGCTCCCTTTTTTTGTAGCCTGTTTCATCGCCTACCTCCTTCAGCCGCTCGTTGAGTGGAACCAACGGATTTTCAAGTTGAAAGGTCGCGGGATAGCGTCGTTATTGACGTTGCTTGAAGCCGCGGTCGCGCTCGGCGTCGTGTTGGCGTTCACCCTCCCGTCGATGCTTCGCGAAGTCGGGATGCTCGGCAAAATTTTACACGAGGTTTCCACCGGCAAGATTGCCCCGCCCCACTATATCGTCTCCTTTGTCCACCTCATCAACAACTATGTCGACCCCGAATACATCTGCCATCATCTTAACGGCCAGGACCTTAACACGCTTCTCAGCAAAGGACCATCGATTGTCGAGGCATCTGTCGGACTGCTCATGGATGTCCTCGGGTGGTTGCTGACACTTATTTATATCCTTTTTATCCTCATTGACTATCCGCGCATCGCCAACGGCTTCAAATTGATAGTGCCCTACAAATTCCGTCCCCGTGCATTGGTCGTGCTGAACGACGTGCGTGTCAGCATGAATCACTATTTCCGCGGTCAGGGTTGCGTCGCCCTCTGCGCGATGGTGTTCTACTGCATCGGCTTCTCGATTGTAGGACTACCTCTCGCCATCCCGATGGGCATCCTCGTTGGCGTGCTCTATATGATACCTTATTTTCAGTATGTTACGCTGATACCCGTTGCGGCAATCAGCCTCATTTACTCGCTTGGCGGAGGTGTCGATTTTCTCCCGCTGATGGGCAAATGTCTGCTGGTCTACGCAGTCAGTCAATCAATCTGTGACTACGTCATCACGCCCCACATCATGCGCCATGAAATGGGGCTCAATCCGGCCATCATCCTGCTGTCACTGTCGGTGTGGGGCAGCCTGCTCGGCATCATCGGCATGATAATCGCCTTGCCCGCAACATCGCTCATCATGTCCTACTACGAGCGCTACATCTCCAATCCCCTCCCCGTCCAAAACAGCACCCCCAATCCCCCCGACCAACCTACCTCCGCATAGACAGAAAGCGAGACGGCTTTGGACCGTCTCGCTTTCTGTAAATATCTGAAAATCAGTTGCTATTAATATTGATGTTGATATTGCGGTTGTTGGTTGGCGTTGAGTTGTCATTAACGTTGTCGGGACGGGCGCGATAGCGGGCCGGGAAGCCGAAGACGGTGATGCGGAGCACTCGCTTGCCGTTCATCAGGTTGGTAAACTGAGGATTGACGAGCATCGCGCAGTTATATTTGATGACGGCCTCGGTCAGAGCAAGGTCCTCGGCATCTTTGAGAGAAATTTTGTCCAACTTGGCGGCTCCCTCGGGCGTCGAGATGTCGATAGTGTAGGTCACGCCATCGGGCTCAATGTCGAGTGCGTAATCGTTGGCACTCTCGATATAGGTGCGCGGTGCACGATAAGAGTTGTTACTGTGAGCGCCGGTTCGAGATGTTCCGGACATTACCGAACAGGATGATAATACGAGCGTTGCAAGCAACGCTATCAGTGGAATTATTCTTGCCATTTTGCTGAAAATTAGAAGTTTAGACGAAGACCAACACCGAGAGCCGACTGATTGAAACGATTGTCGCGCAGGAGGTCAACACCGGTCGCGAGCGACACCTCATTACCAATCTTAAACTCTTTCTCAATCAATGTGGACGAGTAGACACCATTCGCAATCTTTTGGTATTTATGAGCCAATGCAAGGCAGGTGGAGGTTGTAGCAATACCGAGAGCTAAACAAATACCACCATAGATATATTCTTGATTATAGTCAATATACGTACAAAGAATTACAACACCGGAAACAGCTAAGACAGGTCCAACTGTCCAACCTATAATCCTTAAATTCTTGGCCTTCTTTACATAAACATTATTCTTTATTGCTGAATTTCTTGCATTATCAAGGGCGAGGAGGGCGTTATCGTTGTAGTTCCAGTTACCCGTCTGTTGATTACCGGGGGCGTAAGCGTTATTGGTCGGGGCGTTTAATTGGTCTTGGCGACCGTCCTGATAGTTGATGTTGGAAATCATCGAGCGGTCCATGATGTAGTTGGCGCCGTTGAGGTCGCTCCATTTTTTGTAGACGACTTCGCCACCATTCACTTCCAGAACTTTGCACAACACCGTCGAGCCGTCTTTCTTGACGATAACATCCTGAGCCATAG